>WFWF01000023.1 GCA_015491275.1 Aquificales bacterium
CGTAATAATAGACATAATGCTACCGGATTTTGACGGTTTCAGGATAGCCAGGTTTCTGAGAAATAGACCGGATCTTTCCGAAATACCTATCATATTCCTCACAGCAAAAATATCAGAGGAAGATAAACTAAGAGGTTTTGAATTAGGAGCTGACGATTACATAACAAAACCTTTCTCCGTAAAAGAGCTTATTGCAAGGGTGAATGCGATTCTAAGAAGGGTAAATAAAGATAAAAATTCTAAAGTATTTAAAATTGACAATTTGGAAATTGATACAGAAAAAGTAAAGGTTACAGTGGACGGTAAAGAAATAAAGCTAACACCCTCAGAGTTCAAAATATTGAAGTTTTTAATTGAAAATTATGGCAAACCAGTTAGCAGAGAGAAACTTATAGAAAAGATATGGGGTTATGATCATGACGCTTACGACAGAACTGTTGATGTGCACATTAAACATCTTAGAGACAAACTCGGAAAGTACAGCAAATATATAAAGACTGTAAGAGGATTCGGATATAAATTTGATTTAACATAAAGATAAAGATGGATTTAAAAATAATCTATGAAAAACTCTTAGATACCTACGGTGAACAAAACTGGTGGCCCGTAGATAAGGAGTATCACAAAAAAAATAAAAGCGATCCCAGGGAGGAGATAGTAATAGGGGCGGTATTAACTCAAAACACGAACTGGAATAATGTTGAAAAAGCCCTTGAAAATCTTAAGAAGATAAAGGCTCTTAATTTCAAAGCAATTATGGAAATGCCTATCAATAGCTTAGAAGAAGCAATAAAGCCTTCGGGTTTTTATAGATTGAAAGCAAAAAGACTAAAAAATGTTTGTAAACATCTTCATCCAGTAAATATAGTAAAAAGCATAGGAAGGGAAGAGCTTTTAAAAATAAGTGGTGTGGGAAGGGAAACTGCTGATTCCATATTACTTTATGCTGGTCAAAGACCCTATTTTGTAATAGATGCATACACAAAAAGACTTATGTTAAGGCTATACAAAATGAAAGGTAGCTACGAGGATTTAAGGAAAATATTTGAAGATAATCTGCCCAAGGATGTTAAGCTTTTTCAAGAGTACCACGCACTTATAGTAAAACATGCAAAAGTGCATTGCGGTAAAAAGCCTTCCTGTGAAGGTTGTCCCCTTGCAGATGATTGTCAGTATTTTCTTTCTTCCGGTGAATATCTGCTGACATCAACGGGGATATAATCAAGCTTTATCTCACCATCTTCGCCCCTTGTAGCCAAGGTATGTTTGAGGAAGTTCTTATCATCTCTCTTGGGAAAATCCTCTCTACTATGGCCCCCTCTTGATTCCCTTCTGTTAAGGGCGGAAAGGGCTACAACCCTCGCAAGCTCAAGCATGTTTCTGAGTTCCAAAGCCTCAATGAGATTGGTATTGAAAACCCTTGACTTGTCCGCGACCCTTATGTAATTCCATCTTTCATAAAGTTCTGTAAGCTTTTCATAAGCTTCCTTAAGGGAACTTTCATCCCTGAAAATGCCCATGTTGTTCCAAGTTATCTCCCCCATCTCCCTTCTAAGGTTAGCAACCCTCTCCTTTCCTTCCCTGTTTATTAAGGAGATAAGAAACTCTTCCACCTTTTTAATATACACTTCCCCGTTTGAATAATCTTTATAGTAAGATAGATTATCCTTTAAATAATCCGCACATGCCTTTCCGAATACGAGAAGCTCTATAAGAGAGTTCCCTCCGAGTCTGTTCGCCCCATGAACTGATACACATGCACATTCGCCTACGGCAAACAGACCCTTTAAGGGTGTTTCGGAAGTTCTGTAATCAACCACATGAATACCGCCCATACAGTAGTGGGCGGTGGGCCTTATGGGAACAGGTTTCTCAACAGGATCCACACCCTCAAAATCTATTGCCAACTGTCTTACCTGAGGAAGTTTTTTATTTATCTTTTCCTCACCGAGATGCGTAAGATCCAGAAGAACGTAAGCATCTATACCTTCGCCCACACCTCTTCCTTCCCTTATTTCCGTCTCTATGGCACGGGAAACCATGTCCCTTGGTGCAAGTTCCATTTTGTCGGGTGCGTACCTTTTCATAAATCTTTCACCCTGGGAATTCAATAAATAGCCCCCTTCACCCCTACACGCTTCCGAAAGCAGTATTCCAGTCTTTGCAAGACCCGTGGGGTGGAACTGGATAAATTCCATATCCTTCAAGGGCACACCTCTCCTAAAGGCTACAGCTTGACCGTCTCCCGTATTTCCCACCGCATTTGTACTCCTTGACCAGTAAATACGAGCAAATCCGCCTGTTGCTAAAACAACAGCTCTCGCCAAAAGGAGATGTATCTCCCCGTTTCTTATATCAAGAGTAACAACCCCCTTAGCTCCATCTTCTTCCAAAACTATATCCAGAAGGAAGTGCTCATTAAAAAAGTCAATGTTATCCCTTGAAAGTGCTTGTTCAAAGAGGGTGTGTAGTATAACATGACCAGTTTTGTCCGCAGAATACACGGTACGGGGAAAGGAAGCACCCCCGAACGGTCTTTGAGCTATCCTTCCGTCCTCAAGCCTTGAAAAGGGTACACCCCACCTGTCAAGTCTATATATTACCTCTGGTGCTCGTTCACACATAAAGAAAACAGCTTCCTGATCCGCCAAGAAATCTGCTCCCTTTATAGTATCGTATGCATGCAACTCAGGACTGTCCTCGGGTCTTACATGACCGAGTGCAGCATTTAGACCGCCCTGAGCTGCACCAGTGTGGGATCTTGTAGGATAGACCTTTGATACTATAGCAACCTTTACAGATTTATTTTCAGCAACTTCAATTGCGGTCATCAAACCCGCACCGCCACCGCCTATTACAACAACATCGTATTTGTATATCCCCATAGGAATTAATAGTTTATATCACATAACCTATACCGAAGGAAATTAAATTTTTTTATATGGAATCCGAATTAGTTACATTGGGGACTGCTTAAATGGATATTCTGACCTTAGTAGGGATTATCGGAGGTCTTGCAGCCCTACTGATCGGGGCTGTACTTAAAGGTGCAAGTATATTATTCTTAGTTCAGCCTGCAGCATTCGTTATAGTCGTACCCACAACATTGTTTGCTTCCCTCATAACGGTACCCCTGCCTAAGTTTTCTATGGTTATAACAGGATTAAAGATGGCTCTATTCGGCGGTAAGGATATACTCGGGGAAACAAAAGCTCAGCTTGTTGATCTCGCCAATCTTGTAAGAAAAGAAGGTATATTGGCACTTGAATCAAAAATAGATGAAATAGATGATCCCTTTCTTAAAAGGGCAATAGAACTTCTGGTACTTGGCGTAGAACCCGATGTTTTTGAGGAAACCCTTGAAACGGACATTGCCAAAAAGGAAGAGGAATTTGAGATAGCGGTAGAATACTGGAAAAATTCGGCGGAAAGTGCACCCACCTTTGGACTCGTTGGGGCAGTATTCGGATTAATGAAAGCTCTTAAAAGTCTTGACAATGCAGAAGAATTGGCTTATGGTATCTCCGCAGCATTCGTTGCTACGGTTTACGGCATAACCTTTTCCTATCTAATATTCGGACCCATCAGCAAAAAGATAAAAATTAAATCAAAGGAAGAAATAATGAAAATGCAAATGGTAGTAGATGCCTGCAAGATGATGATAAAAGGTGAGAATCCCAAAGTCATTGAAGAAAAGCTCAACAGCTATGTTGAGGTGTAAGAATGGCTAAAAAGAAACATAAATGCCCTGAAGAGGTTTCAGAAAAATGGGCAATACCTTACGCTGATTTTCTAACCCTACTCCTCTGCCTCTTTATAGCCCTTTACGCAATGTCAGCGAATAAAAGCCAGTCCGCAGCGTCAGAATTTGCTGAAGCTTTCTCTAAAGCCTTTGGAATGAAAATAATAGCTGTTGAGGAAGCTCTACCCAAACAAATATTACCGAAACCCATAATTCCGAAGGTTAAATTAACAGAAAAGGGAAAAGCCATAAGGAAAAAACTTGCAGAACTTGAACACATGTTAAAACAGTATGGCCTTGAAGGATCCATACAGATAGTTTACGAAACAATAGGAATAAGGCTAATCCTTAAAGATAAAGTACTTTTTGATAGTGGAAGCGCGGAAATAAAACCAGAATACAAACCCATACTGGACAAGATTGCAGAAATATTGAAAGAAATTAATAATCCTGTTGAAGTTGAAGGTCATACGGATAGCATTCCCATTCATACGAGAAGATTCCCATCTAACTGGGAATTGTCAACAGCAAGGGCGGGCAGTGTTGTCAGATACTTCATAAGTAAAGGGCTTGATCCTTCAAGATTCAAGGCTGTAGGTTATGCGGATACGAGACCGATAGCCCCCAACACAACACCCGAAGGCAGAGAAAAGAACAGAAGGATAGAGATAGTAATCCTTAATGTTAAAGGCGCCGAACTTACAAAGATAAGGGAACATCAGAGATCTAAGTAAGTTTACTCTTGAGGTATTTAAATATCTGCTCCGCTATAGGTAAAAAGGAATCATTCAGCTCCTTTAACTTTTCATACATAAGTTCCTTATCAACCTCCCACTTTTCTCCAAGTGTATTCCTGAATTTATACATTTCCCTTATCTTATCTTCATAAGACTTATCCACAATTCCCTCTTCAACCAATTTTATTAGACAATCATCACCAAATTTTTTGATTCCAAACTTTGGTGCAAGATGACTACAGATATCAAAAAGGGAATCGTACGCAACTATATAAAAATACCTTGTTCTGTCGTAGTACATGGGTTTACTGACAAACTCCTCTTTTCCTTGACTTAATGCAAAGTCTATCTTCTTAACCGAATCCTTTATATAAAAGTACTTTTGTTTTAGAAGATCGTAATCTATTAAAAGGGGATTATTAGTAACCTTTTTTACATGCTCAACAATAGCTCCTGC
>WFWF01000024.1 GCA_015491275.1 Aquificales bacterium
CTATCATGTATGGGTCCCAATCTTTTCTAAAGTGCACATTTTCAACAAGTACATCCACCGTATATAAAAGAAACTTGTCTCCCCATCTTATAAAGGCTACATCATCCCCTATAAATTCTTCACCTATCTTTTCCTTTATTATTTTGAGTAATATATCTTCGCTCATCTTCTAATATAGTAAAAGATACCCGATAAGATAATAACCCAAAGACAAGCGGTGAGAAATAATAGAAGCAGATTTCTGCTGTTTATCACGGATATATGGGGTTCTACGACAGCTAAAAAGGCTTGTACATCTTTCTCTCCGGATAAGAGTACACTCCATCCGCTTATATAAAACCTTTTACCGTCTCCCGCTACTTTTGATGCTATGTCATAGGTTTCCTTACCTATAAGAGTTGAAAAGTAAATATTTCTTAAATTGTAATCAACTATCATGAAAAAGCCGTCCGCGTCACCTCCGAGGCTTTTCTTAATGGCGTTTCCCTTAACGGGAAAGTCTGCGGAAGCTGTTGCACCCCCTATTACTATATAGTCGTAGGTGGGATATATAAAGGAAACCTCATCACCTTCACTTCCTCCTATCAATGTGGAAGCCAAAAGCCTTTTGAGATTCTTTGAAAATATGCTGACAAATCCGTCGGACATGCCCTCCTTGAAAATTACCCTTTTAAAGACATTATCCGTAGTGGGAAAATCTGGAGAGAATGTTTTCCCTCCTACTATTATCATGTCCTTAAACGCTCTAAGGGATGTAATACTGTCTGGATTTTTACCGCCTATATAGGTTAAAGCCTTTAGGTGTTCTAAGTTGTGATCAAATACAGCTATAAATCCATCATAACTGTTTGAATAAGAGTTATCAAATGCACCCTCTGTAACCGGTAAATCGGGAGACCAAGTAAGACCTGCTACATAAATTCCGTTTTCGTCCACATCCATGGTAAGGGGTGCGTCTCCCTCTTTGCCCCCGAGAAATGTTGAAGCTATCAAATTGAGATCTTTATCCAGTTTCATAGCAAATACATCTATGGTTCCTCCGTTAAATGTGCGATCATAAGCTCCCTTTGTGGTCGGAAAATCCGGCGAAGCGGTTTCCCCCGCTATGTAAATGTAACCTTTAAAATATCTCAAAGTGTAAGCATATTCATACTCATCTCCGCCTATATATTTAAGATGAACTATCCTTTTTAAATCCGGATCAAGCTTTATTACGAAGACATCCGCATCCTTCTTTTTATATGAGGAGTCAGTTACCGGAAGATCGGATGAATGTGTCCATCCGCACAAATATATGTAACCTTCTTCATCAACAGCCACAGACCTTCCCCACTCTTCCTTTGAACCCCCTATTATTGCGACAGCTTTTAAATTTAGATCATTATCAAATTTGGCTACAAATATATCCCACGATGAAAATTTTCGTTTTGGTCTTCGTTCAAGGCTTACCAATTGCCAGTCCCTTGATGTGGTGTAACCCACCATATATATGTTTCCCCTTCCATCCATGGATATATTTATCGCTGATTCATTTTTTGAACCGCCGAAACTTTTAAACTTAATAACCGGATCTATATAAATAGGCAATAAAGGATCATACCCCTCAACCTTAAAGCTGTAGCTATTGGAGTTTAATACATATTCCGCTTTAATATATACCTTTTTATTACCTTTATACTGCCATGCGACGGGTTTTGATTTAATGAATGTACCCCAAGCAGTTTTTATTACGAGATTGCCCTCATCGTCAACATATAGGTTTTTTATCTCATAAAGGGTTACTTTTACATTCTCTGGACGGAAATGTGGATCAAACCTCCACAACATTTCATTATAAACACCTTGGCTTTTATAGGTTAACAGAAATCCTTCCCCGAACACCTTTATTTCTCCGAATGAGGTGTCTTCATAATAATGACCCTTTAGAAATACTCTTAAAGGAGATGGCTTGTCCGCTTTAACTGAGATAGGCCCAGGAAAAATGTTCCCTCTTATACACCCGTGTTGTGTGCAAATTCTGAAACTTCCGTGCCTATTCACGTAAACGGTGGGTGTTCCCAAGGATTTATACCCACGGTCCGTTTTGAGAAAGGGGAGAGCATTGGTCTCTTTATAAATGCATGTTAATAATAATATAAGTAACATGTATATCATAGGATGTTTATTATAAAATAAAACTACTTATGATAATTTTGGCTTAGGTGAAAGTACCGTAAAGTGCGTTGACAGTATAAGGGGGATATATAGATTGTAAACAGAGTAAGGAGGAGAGAAGGATGAAAGGATTGATATACGCTATTGGGGGACTTCTTCTTGTTGCCATCTTTATATCCTCATGCGGTATAAATGAATACAGAAAAGAAGCAGTAATTATACAGAAAGATGCACCCACCCTTGTCCAAGAACTCTGCGGACAATGTCACAGTTTAAAAGTAGGGGACAAAGTAATAGCGGAAGCGGAAGGAAAACCGCAAGTAACCCTATTACAAGGCAAGACAGAAGAAGAATGGAGAAAGACAGTAACAAAGATGATAGAACAACACAACTGTC
>WFWF01000025.1 GCA_015491275.1 Aquificales bacterium
CTTGATACTGCTACCTTGAGGTATCTCCACAACTACATATATATCCTCCGGAGGATTCTTACCAGCCGGAATGTTGGAAACTATCATAGGCTACCTCCTTCTTTACTTTTGATTTTAAATGTTAGCACAAGTCATTGAAAATTACCAAATGGAAGTAAAATAAATTAATAGATATGGAAGAGGTAAAGGAGCTATATACAATAAAGGAACCTTTGAAGGGGTACGAATTACAGTTCGGTATTGTACCTACGAATAAAATAGTTGTGCCGAGCATTCAAAGGGATCTGTCAGAACAACTTGTAAAACGACTTATGTTTTCAATAGAAAAGATAGGTTTCGTTGATCCTGTCCTACTGATAGAAAGAGATGAAAACACTTACGAGGTAATCAACGGACAACACAGGGTTGAGGCTGCAAAGGCGATAGGTCTTGACAAAGTACTATCTATAGTGCTACCTAAGGAATTAAAGAACTTTATACTGAGCCTTAACATTGAAAAGGCGCCAAACCTGAAGGATAAAGCACATCAAGCCTATGAGATATTTATGGAACATCTCAAAAATAACCCAGATATGGAAGAGTACGAGCTTGAAACAATGGTTGAGGAACCTTACTATGTTACTGTCGGCTTCATCACAGATAGATTTGGCGATAAAAGATTTCCCGGGTATGCTTTTGAAAAGGTATTAAAGAAAGTTGACAACTTTACATCCCTATCTTTGAAAGATGCGGAAGCTGAAAGAGAACGGAGAGCCAACCTTCTTGAAGAGGTTAAAGATACATTAAACGGTAAATATGAAGAGCTTGGATTAACCAATGCCCTGCATAAGGAAGCTATAGTGTCCAAGGCATTCCAGATGATATACGGTAAAAGGGTAAGGGCTATTGAGGATGATTTTTATGAAACCTTTAAAAAACTAAGGGAAGCCATACCCAAGGTTACATTAACGGAAGAAGAGATCCAATAGTCCTCTGTGAACTCGTTTAAAAAATATAGACAAAAAAAGGGAAGGGGAATAAAAAAGGAAGAATAAGGAACTAATCTACACAACAGCAAAAGAAATAATGAAATAACTGAAAGCCAAAGAGTTTCACTGCCTCATAGCGGATGGAACAGGCTTCGGATACTTTGACACCTTCAAACTTTTGTGGATGAAAGGTAAAGAAATAAGACAAGTAAGGTCCCATGTAAAGACAGAGATACTTGTAGGGGTGGTAAAGGGAAAAGCTGTAGTTGTGGGAGTGAACACAGGAAGAGCCTATTCTGATGAATGCAGGCTCCTGAGTACCATGCTCGGATACATTAAGTTCAGGGCGAGGTACTTCCTTGGAGATGCCTACTACGGGAAGGTGGAGATATTAAGAAAGGTAAGGGAACTGAATATGTGTGCGGTGGTGCCTGTTAGGGATACGGTTCATACGAGGGTGAGGCACTCAATCAGGTTGTGGGCTAAGGAGAACTATGAGAGGAAGAGGAAGGTTTATAGGAGAAACAGGTTTAGGGTGGAGCAGGTTATAGGGATAGTGAAGAACAGGTTTGGGGATAGGGATAGGGTTATGGATTTTTATACTGCGAGTTTGTATGTTCTTGCAAGGTTTGCTCTTTACAATCTAATCCTTTTGTACAAGCTCCTTTTATTGTGTCTTAATCTTTTGAGGGTATATCAGAGGTTCTTTTGGTTTTCTCTTAAGCCTCAGGGTATTTTTCCAACAGGCTTAACCTCTGTTGAAAATACATATTTACTGTAAGATAATATTTCTCTGTGAAAGTAAAGGTCGGTATAGTAGGTTGCGGAACGGTAGGGACGGGGACTGTAAAACTTCTACTTGACAACAGATCCCTGATAAGGAAAAAAATGGGTATTGATATAGAGCTTGTAAAGGTCGCGGATAAAGATTGGAACAGAAGGAGGGAATTTGAAGTACCCGAGCACCTCAAAACAACAGATTACAAGGAAGTTATTGAAAGCTCCCAGATAGTTGTTGAACTTGTGGGAGGTATTGACTTTGCATTCAAACTAATGAAGGAAAGTATTGAAACAGGTAGATGCGTTGTTACAGCTAATAAGCATCTTCTTGCTAAAAAAGGAAATGAAATATTCGGAATGGCAGGAGAAAAAGGTGTTAGTGTCGGATTTGAAGCCTCGGTAGGAGGCGGGATACCGGTAATAAAAGCTCTAAGAGAAGGTCTTGTAGGAAATGAGATAAAGGCAATATACGGTATATTGAACGGTACTACAAACTATATACTTACACGCATGTTTGAGGGTAATGTTAATTTTAAAGAAGCCCTTAAAGAGGCACAAGAGAAGGGATATGCGGAAGCGGATCCGAGCCTTGATATAGACGGGTGGGATACAGCACATAAAATAGCCATATTGGCATGGATTGCTTACGGAAGGTTTTTCAACTTTGACGATATACTTGTTGAAGGCATATCAAACATAGACAGATTGGATGTAGAACTGGGCAAAGATCTCGGGTACACATTAAAGTTACTTGCCATCGCAAAGAAAATGAATAACTCCGTGGAGATAAGGGTTCATCCAACCTTCCTACCCTCGGAGGATGCCCTTGCAAAGGTTTCGTCCGTTTACAACGCGGTTATGATAGAAGGAGACTTTGTAGGTAAAACAATGTACTACGGAAAAGGTGCAGGCTCACTGCCCACAGCTTCAGCGGTCGTATCCGACATAGTTGATATTGCAAGAAAGATCAAAGAAGGAACAAATGGTGAAAGTTTCATACCCAACTGGGAAGACAAGGATATACATTTTACAAACAACTTTTACAGTAGGTACTATTTAAGATTCAATGTTCCTGATAAAACAGGTGTGCTTGCAGCCATATCAAAGGTTCTTGCTGATTTTAACATAAGTATAGCTTCCGTTTTACAAAAGGAAAAGGTCTGTAGAATAGCTGGCAAGGAAGGAGAGCCAATAATACCCCTTGTCATACTTACCCATAAAGCCTATGAATACGATATAAAAAAGGCGGTGGAGGAGATTGAAAGGTTGCCGGTGGTTGAAGGCAAAACAATATTAATCAGAGTTGAGGAGGAAGCCTATTGAAACTGCTTGCACCTTCAATTTTATCTGCGGACTTCTGGGATCTTAAAACCCAAATAGAAGCGGTTATAAGGGGCGGTGCGGATCTCATCCACTTTGATGTGATGGATGGACACTTCGTTCCCAACATTACCGTTGGACCCTATGTACTGGAGTGTATTAAAAGAAGGATAACTATACCGGTGGATGCCCATCTTATGATAGAAAATGCGGATAAATATATACCAGAGTTTATCTCCGCGGGTGCGGATTGGATAAGTGTGCATATAGAAAACAATTATCATATACATAGGACAATTGAACTCATAAAGAAAAAGGGAGCAAAGGCAGGAGTTGTAATAAATCCGGGAACCGCCCTTGATATGCTTAAAGAAATAGTCCATTATGTGGATTATGTACTTTTAATGTCCGTCAACCCGGGTTTCGGTGGTCAGAAGTTTATAGAAAGATCCGTTCATAGATTAAGGGAGCTGGTAAATCTCAGAGATATAACGGGTACAGATTTCTTTATAGAAATAGACGGGGGTATAAAGGAAGATAATATAGGTGAAGTGGTAAGGGCTGGAGCTGATGTTGTAGTTGTGGGGTCGGGGATCTTCCTTGCTGAAGATATAGAAAATCAAACCAGAAAACTTAAGAACATCATCTTGTCCTCAACGGCAGTATGAATTCCCTTATATTAAAAACTGAAAAGTATAAATATATCTCGTTTATATAATCTTCCTTATTTCCGTCCCATGTACTGCGATACTTTATACTGAAGGACCAACAGGGGCTCTTATAACCCAAAGATATCCTCTTAAAAAGATCCCTTTCAATCCTGTTATCTATATTTGAATAAGTGTTTATAAAATAACCCTTGTAGTTAACACCCAACCTCAATCTTGTTTGATCCGAAACCGTTTTGTTCTGACTGTTCCTGCTTATGTAACTTCCCACACCCACACTTGCACCGCCGTACGCAAGGGATAGATTATTGGCAAGCCTTATTATATTCCTAAGGTTGTGGTCGTAATAAAAATCCTGAGTGTAAGCTATACCTTTAATCGGACTGAAGTTTAAAGCCATCCTTAAAGGTAACAATTTCTTCTCTATGAGTTGACCATCAGTCGGTAAAAAATAGGAACCCAAATAGTTATACCCACCTTCCATAAATAAACCGAGTATCTGTCTTTCCCCCACATAGGTATCAGCACTCATACGAAATTTTACTTCACTCTTCCTGTTTATTTCGTCAAACACATCAAACTGGGGATTTTCAAAGGTCGTCGGCTGGTATGTGTACACAACCTCAAAAAGTGCCTGCTTTTTTAACACATCTCCTTTCATACTCCACAGGAAGGGTATCCTATTTTCAAAAGCAAAGGTCGTAATTAAATCGTCCCTTTCATACAAGGGATCACCGTAGGGAAGATAGTAATTATTTATATGGGTAAGAGAAATGTAATCCCTTATACCGAATATATTAAAACCCTTATTGAATTCAGATCTAATAATAAAACGGTGCGTTTTCTTCCCCTTTTCCTGAAAAAAATTAGTATAGTATATCTCAGTGTTAAAAAATATCCCTTTACCTATCTCTCTATTTTTAAGAAAAATTCCTATTTCCGGCAGTCGGTCAATAGACCCGCTATCGGATAGGGTCAGATCCCTGAATTTCTTCAAATTAAGAGTAAAAACAACATTTTTGAATTCCCTGTGATAGTCAATATAGGATAGGAGATAAGGAACTGTTTCCTTTTCTCTCACAAAATATACATCCTCCATAAAATATGCATCAGATACTGTATCAACACCGAACCTAAGTCCTCCATAATTTCCGTCCATCTTAAACCTGTACCTATCCCTTCTGTACTCCCTCATATCCCTTCCCTTCCACCACAAACCGGGGGGTGAGGGTTCCCTGTAATAGAACAGATTAAAACTGTATTTACTATAGGAAGAGAATACCTGCCTGTATTCAAATTCAACACCGTCCGCCTGTTCACTTCTGTAATCAAAGGTTATGGTCGCATCCTTGTCCTCAGATATCGCCCAATATAAGGGCTGTCTGTATATAACCCTGTTGTATGTATCAGTACCTATCATAGGTTCAAGGAATCCCGATCTCCTATCACCTACGGGAAGTATCCCTACTGGAAGATAAAAAACCGGCACCTTTCCTATTTTTAGGACATTGTTAAAGGAGAATATATACCTGTCGGTTATCTTTGCCCGCGAAAAACATAGCAGTGCTTCCTTCCTATCGGGGGGACATGTTGTAATTTCCCCCTTCCGTGTTTCATAAATCTCCTCTCCTACCTTCTTAAAATCATCTGCCTTGAAGTAAAACCGCCTGTATTTACCGCTTACTTCCTTTATGTACCCTATTTTACCGATAAGATCAAATCTTGCTTCATCACCAAGGGCTATTAAGTTTTCATCTCTTGCCTCTATAAAAACATTGCCTCTTGCAATAATAACCTTTTCATCCTTTTTATAAATAATTTCATCAGCCATAATAAAATAATTCCCATAAAAAACCTCAACCCGTCCCCTGGCAACAATATTACCGTCCCCATCCCTTTCAAGGGTATCGGATCTTATAAGCAAAGAAGCATTAACAAAGGATACTATGATCAACGGTAAGATCCAAATCAGCTTAACCACTCTGATATTTTAGCCTTTAATTCATAAAGACTGTTAAATACAAAGTCCGGAAGAAAACCTTGATTTTCAAGTTCATCCCTCTTATACTTAGCCGTTGTCATAAAAATAGTTTTAAGTCCTATATCCCTCGCCCCCATAAGGTCTGTATATATATCATCGCTTATAAGATAAACTTCCTCATCAGGCAGTCCTTTTAAAGCCATTCTTACAAAATCTCTTGAAGGCTTTCCAAGGTTTGGAAGTTCCTCCTTATAATTCGTAGCTTCAGCTATCATCTTAGCAACGGAACCGGCTCCCGGGAAATAAAGCCCGTCAGAATCTTTCACTATTCTGCTAAGATTAACGGGTACAATAGCTGCCTTTTCAAGGAATACCGCGGATGTTGCAATCTTAAATTTTTCAAAATTCATACCCTTATCCTGACCTATAACGACACCGTCCACCTTATAATCCCTTACAACTTCAAAACCTTCATCTTTAAGATAATCCTCAAGCATATTTGTTCCCATAACAAAGATCTTATT
>WFWF01000026.1 GCA_015491275.1 Aquificales bacterium
CCATTTGTACATTGTGTTTATTCTGGGTTACTATACAATCAGGACCGCTACCCTGATTCATTATAGTTATACCGTGACATACACTACATGCCCTTTGAACTATATCCCTTCCAGTCCATGTGGATACATCGGTTGTTTGTGTGGGATCCGCTACTGTAGTTAAGTAGTTAATGATAGCTGATGCATACTGTCCGTCAAGACCTCCTGGTATTTCACAACCTTCCGTATTTATCATCCTGTCAAGGGTTTGATACCATGCGTTGTTATCTTTACCCTGTAGGAGCTCAAAGGCATGCTGATAAGGATGTCTTGTTACAACAACCGAAGAAGCTGTAATTGTTCCATCTGTTTGAAGCCCTCCTACTATAACACCGTGACATGTATTACATGCCCACTGTGTAAGGAAGGCACCGTCCGTGGGCAGGTTGGTGGAAGTTACCCCCGTACCGTAATTGGTTGCAAGCCATGAGGCAAAGGCTGTTTTTGCAACTCCCCTCGGATCTGAAGGATCTAAGGGTAAAGTACATCCTTCAACACCTATCATCCTTTCTATTGTTTTCTCCCATCCCTGTTGTGTTTTGCCCTGAAGTAGAGCCATATCCCTACCTATGGGCATGAATGTAACCCTGTTTTGTTTTACTACATTATTAATATTTGTGGCATCTATACCCACGGTTATACCGTGACATTGACCGCATGTTAACTTTATGGCTTCTGCTGTATCCACAAAGTCACTTAATGCATACTCTTGAACCGTAGTAGAACCCGAGCCAAAGTTTTGGTCAAGATAGGTAGCCATCTTATCTATAGCACAATCTTCAAGACACTTTTGAGTGGGTGTTGCTCCGCATCTACAAGAATCAGCGGAATCCGTTAAATTGGGGAGCTGGGCTCCGTTTGAATATACCATCCTTCTTATTGTTCTTTCCCAACCTTTTTTGGTCTTTTTACCTATAACCACAACATCCCACAAGGTTTGTGCATCTGAGACCCTTACTTTGTTTTTACCTACAAGGATACCGTGACATATCGTACATGTGTTGCTCACTATGGTTTGTGCAGCATTGGCTGAGGATAGATCAACGGTCGGTTTGGTACCACAATTTGCACATCCGGGTCCGTAATTTTGTGTAAGATGACATACTATCTTTTCAAAGACGGTGGCTGTGTTAAGGTTGTTGTTAACCCATGTACAGTCAACCACACCCGTTATTATGCCTGCCTGACCCTCATCCCTTATTTTTAAGCAATCCGCCTCTGTTAGCGTAGGAGTTGCATTTGTATTTGTATGATACTGAGCACCATCGGGAATAGCACAACCGTTCTTCTTTATCATCCTACATACAACGAATTCCCACTCCCACTGCTGTTTTCCGTCAATAAGATTAATGGGACCATTCAAGGGACTTGTGGTTGTCAGTGCATTTCCGTTGATGCTCAGATTATGACAAGGACCGCAAGCCATTGTAAATAGCTGTGCTGGATCTGTCGGCAGGGCTTTTGCGCTAACAGTATTCGGACCGAAGTTTTCCGAAAGCCAGGTTACTATCATATTGTAGGTGTCACCGCCTATACCCCCCGGAACATTACAGCCGTTTTCCTGGATCATCCTCGCCACGGTTTTTTCCCAACCGTCCCTTGTTTTACCGTCCAGCAGCTTTACATCCCAGCCTGTAGGACCGCTTGTTATGCGTTTGTTACCTATAACTATACCGTGACATGCACCACAATTTTGTGATATGTAGGAAGGCACATTCGGCTGTGCTTTGGAAAGATTTGTGTCTATGGGGATATAGTCCTTACTCCCGCTACCCCCACAGCTTGCAAGCATAAATATGCCCACTATTAAAGAGGGTAATATCCATAATTTTTTCTTCATACCCATACAAGTACCCTCCTTTTGTTCAATAAGTTTCTATTTTAATATACTTTCTAAATGGGTGAGTGGCAAATAAAGATGATTTATAATCCTTATAATGGGAATGATTAAGGATTACATAAGGAAAATATCTGAATATAAGAATCTGACCGAGGAAGAAGCATACAATCTTATAAAGGCAATAATTGAGGGGAAAGTCAGCCATGCACAGATAGGTGCGGTATTGATGGGTTTAAAAATGAAGGGCGAGGATGTTAGTGAAATTAAGGGAACCGCAAGGGTTATGAGGGAAAAGGCAAAGAAACTTCCCGTCAGTGATCCGGAAAACCTTCTTGATACATGCGGTACCGGCGGTGATAATGTGGGAACTTTTAATATATCAACAGTTACCGCCTTTGTTGTTGCGGGTGCAGGCGGAATGGTTGCAAAGCACGGAAACAGATCCATATCTTCCAAGTGCGGTAGTGCTGATTTCCTTGAAATGGCGGGTGCAAAGATAGATATAGAGCCGGAGAGTATGGCAAAGATACTTGAGGAGATAGGTATAGGGTTTATGTTTGCTCCTATATATCATCCCGCTATGAAAAATGTGATGGGTCCCCGTAAGGAGATAGGGATAAGAAGTATATTTAATCTTGTGGGACCATTGTCAAACCCCGCGGGTGCGGGAAGGCAACTATTGGGCGTATTCTCAGCTGATCTTGTGGAAAAACTTATAAATGTCCTTAAGGATTTGGGTGTTAAAAGGGCATTTGTTGTTCACGGTGAAGACGGTATAGATGAGGTTTCCCTTTCTGCTCCTACCATAGTGGGTGAGTTGAAAGACGGCAGTATAAATATTTATAAGTTTGAACCGGAGGAGCTAGGTTTTAAGAGGATAGTTCTTGAGGATATATGTGTTAAGTCTCCTGAGGATAGTGTTGAGGCAGGGCTTTCTGTTTTAAGGGGTGAAGAGGGTCCCTATCTTGATATGGTTCTGCTTAATTCCGCTTTCGGGATAGTTGCGTGCGATATAACGGATGATCTTAAGGAGGCTGTTGATATAGCAAGAGAATCTATAAAGAGCGGTAAGGCTAAGGAAAAACTTGATAGATTTATAGAGCTTACCCGAAAGTTTTGAATGCTTAGAATAGGAAAGGTTTATTATCTAAATACATTACCTTTATTTGAGTTTCTTGATTGCGGATTTGTTGAATTGGTTGAAGGTTCCCCCTCGGAACTCGTACACCTGTTAAGGAATGGCGAGATTGACGGAGGTATAGTATCCTCCGTTGAGTACTTCCTGAACGGTGATAATTACTGCGTTCTGCCTGATATATCTATATCCTCTAAGAGGAAAATATGCTCGGTAACTATCTTTTCTAAAAAACCTTTGTGGGAAGTGGGTAAGTTTTTTATAACTCCCGAGTCTTTAACATCAAGGATATTTTCCTTATATCTTTTAAGATATATTTACGGTGTTCAGGTTAAAGAAGTAAAAAATAAAGAAGAGGCGGATGCTATCCTTTTGATAGGCGATGATGCCCTTTCAGAAACACGCGAGGGTAGATACCCTTTTGTTTATGACCTTGCCGAAGAATGGTACAGGATATTCAGACTTCCCTTCATATTTGCCCTTTTCCTTTTCAGAAAGGATATTGTTAAATCAAGACATAGGGAGATACATATATTTAAAGAACAAGTAATAGGGTCTATAAGCAAATTTTATAATAAGCTGAAGAAGGGAGAAATCTCCTTTGACTCTGATTATATTGATAAATATTTTTTAAACTGCATTGATTACTCCCTCACCGAGGAACATAAGATGTCCCTCTGGAAGCTGAAGGATATAGTCGGTCTTTTCCAGCCTCTCAAAGGAAAGAACCCGCCTTGCACTTGGTGTTTATAATACCGTAGTTTCCTCCCTTCTTTCTATATGCTATCCTCAACTCTCCCGTTTCCATATCCACAAAGGGCATAAAGAAGGCTCCTGATTCTTTCAGTTCCATTATTGCATCTTCAACACTCATGGGCTTTTCTATACTCAATTCCTCTTCCACAACAAGTGGTCTTTCTCTTTCCTCTGGCGGAAGGGGTTGGGGTGTGTGCATCTCTTCCTTTATTTTTGCACTTTTCCTTCTCAGTTCCAATCTCCTCTGTTTTAGTTTTATAAGTTGTCTTTCAACCTCATCCAAAACCTTATCAAGGGCTGTGAATACATCCGGATCTTCCTCCCATGCATGTATAGCACCACCGCCCGCGGTCTTCAGATATATATCAAGATCAACCCTGTACATGGTAGGATGGCTTTCACCTGCAAAATCTTTATGCTTTGACCTTACACTTGAGAGGGTTACTATTGTCTCTATTTGATCTTCCCCGGCTTCTTTAAGATACCTGTTAAATCTGCTTAGTTTACCTTCAATAAAGCTTTTCATTGCTTCAGTAAATTCAATATCCTTTCCCCTGAATTCAATATTCATTCCCTTAACCTCCATATTCTGAATCCGGGTTTATTTAAAATTCTACCCTTTCTTACACCACTTTTGAAGGGTTGACTTTCTTCAAAACCTTCTGATACAAATATTGTATTGTCGCTAACCGTATTTGTTATTTCAACTCTTATTCCCATGAAGTTGGAGTTCTCTTTGATACCGAGCATTTCCGCTGTTTTTTTATTAATATACACCTTTTGTTCCTTCTCAAGTCCGTGAAGCCAAGGGTACCAGTGTCCCCATATCTCAACTGGAGAATCCCCGACAATTACATATATATCTCCGTCCCTTACATTGTCTTCTTCCCGTATATTGATTTCCGAGTCCCTTATATCATTTTTATAAATTGTAGGCTCTTCTTGCCCACTTGTATCAAATATGTAACTAATAGTATCTTCAACCGTGTATGGAAAATTTTGAAGCTTAACACTTTTAGTCTCATAAGCAAAGGGATTAAAGAGTGGGGTGGCTTTCCTTTCTTTGAAAAGGGGCAAAGGTATTATTGCATTGCTGTTTATTGCGGTGAAATCCGGGAAAAGGCTGAAGGAGATCCTTTCCTGATTTTCAGGAAGATTATTGAATTCGTAAAGGGTGTTATCCACCGAAATGACCAAATCGTGACTTTCCAGATTTATATCTTTAAGCTCTTTTATCTTTATATTTGTTATATTTCCTATAAAGGCGTACTCTGTTCCGTACGATGTTCTCAGATGTTTTATAAAGCCTATTACAAAATACCTGAGAGGCGATTTGAGAAGGGTTTCACTTACTATAATGAGACTTTCTTTTGTGGTTTCAAGGAAAGTTTTTAATCTATTCCACGGTTCATCCTTTCCTTCTAGTATGTTTTTAAGGGTATTTTTAAGTTGATAAGGGTTCATCAGAAAATTTTTACTTGCTTTAGCGGACAGGGTGTTGTACCTTGAGGATATATTAACAAGGTATGCTCCCTTTTCCACCGCGTCCATGATCCATCTTGTTGCCATAACTTCCGAATTAACAGGATCGGTTTCCAGGGCTATTATAATCTTCATATTTGACCATTCATAGGGAGGCACGGATGAAGGTCTAAAGGGCAGAAACACACCTGTTGTGTATATATCTTTTGTAAGCTTTTTCAATACCTTGTAATCTTCAACGGTTGAGAATTTGCCCATAATAACCGCGGTTTTCTTTATTGGCCTTTTTGACAAAAGTGACTTAACTTCTTCTATATCACTTTTTATGAATTCTTTTTCTCTTTTTATCATAATGTTCTTTATCCTATAAGGAAGTTTGTCAGTTTCACCTACAAGGGCTATTCCCTTATTACACAGACTTCCTACGGAATTTTTATCATAGGGATGCCCGTATATGTCAACAATTTCTTTATCCTTCATATAAGCAATAAAACCGCAATGGCAACCGCACACTAAACAATAACCACAAACTTCATTGTTAAACTTTTTTACACTTAGGGAAACATCCGTGGGTTTCAGGTTCACTTCTCAAAAACCTCTTTCTTTATCTCTTCTTCTTTACCAAAAACCCCCATTATATGGTATCCGTAATCCACATGTATAACTTCGCCGGTTATTGCCCTCGCTTTTTCACTGCACAAGAACACTGCAACATCTCCCACATCTTCTATTGTTGTAGGTTTGCCGAAGGGATTTACTTTTATGGAATGTTCCATCAAAAGATGGAATCCCGTAATACTGAAAGCTGCAAGGGTTCTTATAGGACCCGCGGATATACAGTTTATCCTGTGACCTAATTTTGCTATATCGTATGCGAGGTATCTTACTGAACTTTCAAGGGCTGCTTTTGCCACGCCCATAACATTGTAATGAGGGACCACCTTTTCTGCACCGTAGTATGAAAGGGTTAGAATAGATCCGTTTCTTCCTTCCATAAGTGGAAGCAACTCCCTTACGAGTGCGGTTAGGGAATAGACGGAAACCTCCATAGCTATTTTAAAGCCTTCTCTGGAAGTATTAAGATAAGCGTTCTTAAACTCTTCCTTTGGAGCGTATGCTATTGAGTGTATTATTATGTCAAGGACGCCCCACCTTTCCTTGATGGCTTCTTTTAAATTTCTTATATCTTCATCGGAGGTTACATCACACTTAACAAGAAAATCCGTCTCAAGGGTTTCGGCTATTGACCTTACCCTTTTAAGCAAATTTTCATTTGCATAGGCTATACATAAATCCACGCCTTCTTCTTTAAAGGCTTTTGCTATACCGTAAGCTATACTTTTGTCGTTAGCTATACCTGTAATCAGGGCTTTTTTCCCTTCAAGCAGAGCCATAAACTACCTCCTTTATTTGCGGAGTATTTCAAGGGATTCTTCAACAGATCCTTTATTATAAACGATGTGAGCCATTGCCATTACCATTTTCTTAGGATCTTCCGCTTGAAATATGTTTCTTCCTATGGATAAACCTGCTGCTCCCGCATCCATCGCACCCTTCACCATCTCTAAGACATCTCTTTCCGATTTCATCTTGGGACCTCCTGCTATAACAACCGGTATGGGGCATCCCTCAACAACCTTCCTGAAACTTTCTGGATTCCCTGTATAGGGCACCTTTACTATATCCGCACCCAACTCCGCACCTATTCTTGCGCAGTGGGCTACTACATTTGCATCATATTGATCTTCAATATTCGGACCCCTTCCGTACACCATAGCGAGCAAGGGCATCTGCCATTCATCACACAGTGCTGATACTTTACCGAAATCCCTCAACATCTCCCTTTCCATTTCCGCTCCTATATTAACATGTATTGACACTCCGTCCGCCCCCAGCTTTATGGCTTCTTCCACCGTGCAGACCAAGGTTTTTTCGTTTTTTGTGGGTGCCAAATCCGTTGATGCGGACATGTGAATTATCAATCCTATATCCCTGCCTTTACCCCTGTGTCCCGCCCTTACCATGCCTTTGTGGATAATAACCGCTGAAGCTCCTCCCTCTGCCACCAAATCTATTGTCCTTTTGATATTTTCAATACCCTTTATAGGTCCTGAACTCACACCGTGATCCATGGGAACAAAAATGGCATGCCCCGTATTTCTGTCTATAATCCTTTCAATCCTGACCTGCTTTCCTATACCCATTTTTCAACCTCCCGTAAATCTAAATACGACTTCACCCGTCTGTACAAAGTCAACGGGCAGCGCTTCAAATTTAACCAGCTTTATATATCTTAACAGTGTACTGTCTATTTTGGCATTCCCGCTTCTTTGAACTACTACAGCCTTTATAACCCTTCCGTAAGGATTAACCCATATTTTTATCCGCAATGGGGCGGGGAACTCTTGTGTTACAAGGTAAGGTAGAGGCGGAGTGTAGATTATCTTTCTGTTTCCTGCGGAAAAGGTTATACCGCTTCCCGATACCACCGCAGATATGGAACCTATGCTCTTTCCGTGAGCCGTGGCTCCCTTTTCCTTTTGCTCCTTAAGTTTCTCCCTTACTGACTCCTGAATGCTTGCCAGTATCCTTACATCTTCTTCCTTTTTCTTTTCCACCTTTACAGGTACATCTCCTTCCTTGTGGGCTTTTTCAACGACCGCCGTTGCCTTTTTATTAACCTTTGAAGTCTTCTTTTGCTTAGCTACTTTTGGTGGAGGACTTTTTATCGTTACCTCCCTTATTTTTATCTTGAGGGGTTGGGGTTCTGGGACTTCAACATGTGTTACGAGAAAGAGGCTTGCAAATCCCGTAAATATAAGAAGGTTTATAAGAAAAGAACCTGTCCAGTAAGCGATTTCCTCTTTACTTATCCTTAAATTCATGGAATATCAACAGATATTATATAATAGTTCGGAATACGGGCGGACGGGGGAAATAAAATGCTTGTTCTAATATTTTTGTTCCCTGCCCTCCTATGGGCTGCTAATCTCTATGTAACTCCCAATCCTTCCACCGGCGCGGATTGCAGTCAGACTAACCCTTGCGGTCTTCAGGATGCTTTAAATATCGCTGCAAGTAACGGAGAGGCTGATACGGTTTATCTTGAGGCGGGGACATATTCTTTATCAGGGGCGGCAAGCTACGCTCCGTCATCTACGGAAAATTTCAGTATTTACATACAAGCGTTAGATCCAAATAATAAGCCTGTTTTGGACGGAGGGGGTTCGGAAGTAATGAGCATAAATACTACAGGTTTGTCCGATGACTCCTCTGTGATTATAAGTGTTAAGAATATAGTATTTTATTCAGGCGGGGTTACCCCTTCGGGAATTTCTGCTTCCGCTTTGGAGATAAAGACTTCTAATGCTACAGTAAATGTGATCGGTTGTGAATTTAGGGACAATGCCTTTTCCTTTACCCACAGGGTGTTATTTGTAAGAGCTTACACAGCACAATTGAAAGATAACATATTTCAAACCAACACTTGTGTAAGTGCGTGCGTAGCATCCTATCTTGTTGAATTTGTTGGCTCCTATGTTTCCTTTATAAACAATATTATAGAAAACAATATATCAACTGATGCACCCGCTATTGCATTTTATTCCCAATCTTTGCAGGTAGCCAGTGTAATAGGAAACAGGATATTAAATAATTCCAGATATGTGGGTTTGAGACTTGATAATTCCGTATCTTATGTATATAACAACTTCATTGTTGGCAATACTGCTGACACTGGTGGCGTGTACAATAGCGGGATCGGAAGTTGTATATATGTATATGATAATCCCTCTGCTTATATCTACGGAAACTACTGTGCTAACAATACTGCTGATGTGGGATCAATTTCCATAGAATCAAGCGCGGGTATTAAACAGAGTGTTGAAATCGTGAACAATATTATATACGGAAATCGCGTTGTATTGTCTGGAGGTGGTATTGGTATAAATATCTATTACGGAAGCGTTGTTATTACTAATAACACAATATATGATAATACAGCACTTATGGGTGGAGGTGTGTTTATAAAATCCTCTTCTTATGGTAATAAAAGGGCTTTAATATACCTTTATAACAATATCATCTACGGAAATAGGGCTGATGCCGGCTCAGAAGTATTTTTGATGTCGGAACCTTCAGCCAGTGCTGACCTGAGTGTTCATTACAACCTTCTCTCTTCGGAGGATGGGATAGGATTGGATGTGTGGGGTGGGGATGTTAATGTTTCTATAGAAAACAACATTTATGGAAATCCTCTTCTTGTGAATCCTTACGCGGGAGATTTCGGATTAAGGCCGAATTCCCCTGCAATTGATACGGGTTACAACGATGCACCCGCCTTACCCCTTGAGGACTATAGGGGTGGACCCCGTATAATAGGGGCTAAGGTTGATATAGGTGCGGTTGAATATGACCCTTCCTCTCCCCCTTCCTATCCCAACATAAAGCTTGATGTGAATGAGATTGACTTCGTAAATGTGTTGAAGTATGAAAACAAATTCAAGGATATTAATATAACCAATGTGGGTAATGCTATTCTTTCCATAACGGATATTTATGTTCTGGGAAATAAATTCAGCCTTGATGTTAATGGCGGAAACAGTCCATGCGGAAATACCGCGTTTACCCTTAATCCTGGAGATAGCTGTACTGTAAGGATTTATTTTGAGGGTTCAGGCGAAGGAACCTATGAGGGGACCCTTCTTATATCATCAAATGACCCTGATTCACCAGAACTGAGAGTCGGTATTAGGGCTACGGTTATGGGATGGTCTGATGTGGGCGAAGTTAATACGAATTACGGTAAGATGATCTTTTATATAACGGAGGGCGGATTTAAGATCTTAAAAGCAGAAAAGATGGCATGCAAACTTCCTGAAGGCTATAAGTTATCTCTTTATGGTTCGGTGCGCTTGGAAATTGATTTAAAGGGAGGGTCGGAAACATGGCTAAAAATAGTATTACCCGAGATTAAAAAGGGAATGTTTTTATTCCTCTGTACTGACGGTAAAGGCTATTTTGTAGATAATGCTTCTGTCAACGATAATGGTATAGGCCTAAGTTTAAATGATGATACTGACGGCAGAAAGGACGGTAGTATAAAGATTTATATTGCTGTGGGTGAAAGGGGGGTTATCCAAAAAGTTGTGAAGAAAAAAGGATGTTCCTTTGCGGATTATTCTTTTATTATCTTGCTGATGGTTTTAATACACTTCTTCAGATTCCGTTATAATTTATTTAGGTAGGAGAGGTGGCCGAGTGGCCGAAGGCGGCCGCTTGCTAAGCGGCAGTA
>WFWF01000027.1 GCA_015491275.1 Aquificales bacterium
ATAGGGAGAGAAAGGTTGAAAGACCAAAGCTGTGGAATGGGAACAGTGATTATAAGAGATACAAAGTAACCGCGGACGGAATATCGCCCTTAGCATTTCCGGGGACTGAGAATATAACGGTAAAGGTTACAAGCTACGAACATGATGAAAGGGGTATAACCATAGAAGATGCCCTCCTCGTAAAGAAGATGCAGGACAAGAGATTGAAAAAGGCGGAAACTATTAGGAATTACATGATAAATGAAGATTATGCTGTAAAAATAGAAGGCGACCCTAAATCCGAAAAGGTCATCATAACATGGGGTTCAAACAAGGGTGTTGTAAATGAGGTAGCGGAAGAAATGGGCTATAAGGTGGTTAGGCCCCTTGCCTTAGAACCCCTTCCACACGAACGAATAAAAAGGGAAATTGAGAGAGCAGAAAAGGTAATAGGCGTGGAGTGTTCTGCAAGTGATCAGTTCATCAAATTACTCAATATGTACGGTATAAGGGTTGATACCAACATAAAAAAGTATGACGGTAGGCCCTTTTATAAGGATGAGCTTAAAAGTTTGGTAGAGAGGTATTGATATGGCTGTAGCAAAAAAGAGCCTGTACACGGGAGCGGAAATTACATGGTGCAGGTTGTGTGGTAACTTCGGACTTATGAGTGCATTCGGGTGGGCTGTTCAGGAACTGGTAGAAACAATTCCCTATGAGAAGTTCGTAATACTTTCCGGTATAGGATGCCACGGTAAGATAGTGGATTATATAGACTTAAACAGCTTCTATTCTTTGCACGGAAGAGCAATACCCACCGCGACGGGCATAAAGCTTGCTAATCCCGAGTTAAAGGTAATTTGTTTTGTGGGGGACGGTGATATATACGCGGAAGGCATATCCCACCTTGTATTCGCTGCAAAGAGAAATACGGACATAACCGCTATAGTTCATAACAATCGCGCCTACAGTTTGACAACGGGTCAGTTTGCCCCCACAAGTCCTTCAGGCTTTAAAGGAAAATCAACCCCCTACGGTTCTCCGGAAGATCCCATGAATCCCTTGGTACTCATGCTGTCATCCGGTGCCACCTTTGTTGCAAGAGGGTATGCGGGCTTTACTGATCACTTAAAGAACATAATAAAAGAAGCCATCTTACATAAAGGCTTTTCCTTTGTAGATGTGTTACAACCATGCGTAGCCTTCTATAACACCTATGATCTTTATAACCGGCAAACCTATAAGCTTGAACAAACGGATCATGATCCTTCAGATTTTGAAAAGGCTTATTCAAAAACCCTTGAGTGGGATTACAACAGGGAAGATGTTAAGATTCCGATAGGTATTTTTTACAGAGTAGAAAAACCGACCTACGAAGAAAGGACATGAGCTTGGTTAAGTTAACGGGAGAGGAGGAATTAATAAGGCTCATAAAGCTTTTATCCGACAGGGGCTACAGGTTAATAGGTCCCGTATTGCAAGATGATGTAATCCTGTATAAAGAGGTAGGTAAAGATTACCGATTTCCCAAGGGACTTAGAGAGGTTCAAGGAAAAGGTTATTATAGGGTATTTACTAACGGTAAAGGATACTTCAATTATGTTCACGGATTTTATTCCCCTAAGCATTTCCTACATCCGCCCGTTGAAACACTCCTTAAGGTAGAACCTTCCTTAAAACAGAATACAGTGATAGAATCAGAGCCCCTTGCCCTTATCGGTATAAGGGCATGCGATATAAAAGCCCTCTCTATACTTGATGACATATTTATTAACAAGAATAGCCATCCCGACGAACACTACAAAAGGAAGAGGGAAAGTATATTCATAGTAGGTGTAAATTGCGTATATGCTGGGGATACATGCTTCTGCGGGACCATGGGGACGGGTCCTTTCATTGAAGAGGGTTACGATGTATCAATAACGGAAATAGGAGAAGGATTTCTAATAAGGGCGGGTTCAGAAAGGGGAAAGGAGATAGTGGAACAATTAAGGGGAGAAGAGGTAGGCGAAAAACACCTTAAAAAGGAAAAGGACCTTATTGAAAAGGTAAGGGAAAAGACAAAGTTAGATCTGGACACAAACGACCTTCATAAGAAGCTTTTGTCAAAGCTTGAAAGTCCCTCATGGAATGATATAGAGAAGAGATGTCTTGCCTGCGGTTCCTGTACCATGGTGTGCCCCACATGTTTCTGCTATGAGGTAAGGGATGAAATAACCCTTGACGGAACTTCGTCAACAAGGATAAGGAGCTGGGATGTTTGCTTCAGAGAAGGTTTTTCCGCAATTCACGGAATTCCTGTAAGATCATCAATAAAAGCCCGATACAGACAATGGTTGATGCATAAGTTCTCTTACTGGTTTTATCAGTTTGGTACTTACGGTTGTGTGGGATGCGGAAGATGTATAACATGGTGTCCCGTAGGTATTGACATAAGGGAGGAGGTCAAGAAACTTGTATCTTGACAAAAAATGCATTTACCCTTATGTTGGTTAAGCGGTCATGGAAAAGAAAGTAGAGACTTTACCAGCTGTGTTTCACAATCTGTGTCCGAACTGCGGCAATGATATAAGCACTGAGAGACTTGAAAAAGGTTTGCCCTGTGAAAAGTGTTATCCCTTTGAAGACAGGGAAGGCGTATGTTCCCATATAAAGGAAGGCTCTTATGTCAAGATATGTGAACTTGAGGACAGGGTAAAACGGTGGTATAAGCATTTTGAGAAAATATACGGATTTGATCCGTGGAGACTTCAAATATCGTGGGCAAGGAAGACTTTCCTTAAAAGATCCTTCGCCCTTCTGGCACCTACCGGTGTTGGTAAAACATCCTTCGGTATCTCAATAGCAACATTCCTTGCGGAAGAAGGCAAGAAGTCGTACATAATACTCCCCACAAAACTCCTTGTAGCCCATACCCACGAAAGAGTTCTAAATACAGGTATAAACCCTCAATGGGTCCTTGTCTTCGGTGAAGAAAACAGTAAAAAGAAAAAGGAAGAGCTGAAGGAAAGACTTATTAACGGTAACTTCAGAATACTTATAACATCATCCATGTTCCTTTATAAAAACTTTGAGATAATACCCAAGAACTTTGAGTTCATCTTCGTAGATGATGTTGATTCTTTCCTGAAAACCGCCAAGAACATAGATAAAGCCCTTTATCTACTCGGTTTCTCGGAAGAGGATATAGACCTCGCCATGGAAAATATAAAACTTAAGAGTAAAAGGAATAAAAGTCAAGAAGACTGGGGAAAAATAAAGGAACTTAATGAGAAGCTTAGGAGCATCTCAGAAAAGAAGGGCAAAGGCGTGCTTCTCGTATCCTCAGCAACAGGCAATCCGAAGTCAAACAGGATAAAACTTTTTAGGGAACTTCTCGGCTTTGAGGTGGGAAGGCCTACCTTCTATCTTAGGAACATTGTGGATGTTTATGAAGAACTTGCCTCACCCCCAGAAAAAAGGATACTTGAGCTCGTAAAAAAGTTCGGAAAGGGAGGGCTTATATTCGTATCCGCGGACAAGGGCAGAGAGAGGGTTTTGGGACTCACAGAATTTCTTAACAGAAGCGGTATAAAGGCACTGTCCTATGAAGATATGGGTCCGGAAGGTCTTGATGCCTTTGAAAGGGGAGAATATCAAGTGCTCGTGGGCATCTCTTCGTACAGGAATCCCATTGCACGCGGTATTGATATACCCCATGCGGTAAGGTATGCCATATTTGACGGCGTTCCCAAGATAGTTATACACCTTAATATAGACGCAAATGTAAATCACCTGCTGTGGGCTGTTATGTCAATAAGATCAATAATAGCTAAGAAATATAAGGATTTAATACCGAATGTTGACAGATGGATACAATCCCTCAG
>WFWF01000028.1 GCA_015491275.1 Aquificales bacterium
AACCTTCTTTGAACCTTACACACCTCACCTTTTGGCTGAAAAATCAAATATTTCAACCCTTCTCATACCTTCATGAGGTAAACCAATGGATGAAACCCTTGTAATACTCCTTATAATAGCGGGTGCTTTACTGTCACCCATACTGGCAAGACTATTCCATGTACCCGTGGCAATAGCGGAGATAGGTTACGGTTTGTTAATAGGTAATGCCTTAGGTTATAGGGGATCGGAGTTTTATATTGTTGATTTCCTTTCCGAATTCGGATTTTTGCTCCTTATGTTTTTGGCAGGTTTAGAAGCGGATTTCAACCTTATTGAAAAACTTCCTTCACGACAACTCCTATTTTATTTTATATATCCACCCCTCATAACTTTGATATCCACAAGCCTGCTTTATTACATAGGAAAGCCCGCAATAATAGGTACATTACTGTCCGTTATAGCCATAGGTTTAGCCTTTTCACTCATAAAGGAACTCGGTCTTACCGATACGGATGTCGGTAAAAACATAATAATAATAGGGGGTATAGGTGAGATATGGAGCTTGCTTATACTTACCTTTATTGATATATATGGTGTTTACGGATTTAACATGGAAGGAATTATAAGCTTTACAAAAATCCTTTTCCTATTCATATCCCTCTTTATATTTTTTAATCTTCTCAAACTTCTCGTGTGGTGGTTTCCCGAAGTCTTTCAGAAGCTCATGTATGAAAAAGATCCCACAGCTATGGGAATAAGGATAAGCTTGGTACTTATGTTCAGCCTCGCTCTGATAACAAGCTATGTAGGTACAGAATCCATACTCGGAGCCTTCATAGGCGGTATACTTATGTCATACTTTCTAAGAAAGAAGGAAAATCTTGTTGAAAAACTAAGTGCCTTCGGATACGGATTCCTCATCCCCATATTTTTCATAACCTTTGGTATGGATACGGATATTGAAATATTTCTTAAAAAAGAAACCATAGGATACGGTATTCTATTTACAGTAATGCTTATACTTGTCAGATTTGTAGCACTTCCCTACTTAAAAATATTAAAAATGGATCTAAGTAAAAGTGTACTCGTTACTTTATCCCTTTCCTTCCCCTTCACACTGCTTATAGTAGGAAGTGAAATAGCCTTCTCAACCGGGTTAATAGGTGATGATCTCAGGGCTTCCCTTCTTTTATGTGCCACCTTATCTTCCATAATATTTCCATGGATTGCAAAACTTATAGTGAAAACCGATAAAATATTACTAAATTAGTTTCAAAAAATGATGGTTTTTTACATAAATGCTACCCATTGGGGGTGGATAACAACCCTATTTATTTGGAGGTGTTCCCATGAGTAAGGACGAGCTTATAAAGGGTAAGGTACTTTATGATGACGGTGAGCATAAGTTTATATGGCTCGGGTGGGAGGAAGAAGAAGATGAAGGCATGGTGCAAGTTAACCAATACCTTATTATTAACGACGGTGTGGGTGTATTACTTGATCCGGGGGGTGTCTATGCATTCTCAAGGGTGGTAGCAAATGTTGCAAGGTACATTGACCTTGACCAGGTAAAATATATCTTCTTCTCCCACCAGGACCCGGATGTTTCTTCCGGTGTTGCCTTGTGGCTCTCGGTTACTCCCGCCACCGTCTATATTTCAAAACTTTGGACAAGATTCCTTCCCCACTTCGGTGTTATAGATTCATCAAGAATTCATCCCATTGAAGACAGGGGTGACAGGATAGATCTGCCCACAGGTGATTTTATAGATCTTATTCCCGCCCACTATCTCCACTCAGTGGGCAACTTCTCCGCCTATGACAGCAGATCAAAGATATTGTTCTCGGGAGACATAGGCGCCGCTGTCTTTCCAAAAGGCAGCAGATATTTAATTGTCAACAATTTTGACGATCATTTAAAATTAATGGAAGGTTTTCATAGGAGGTATATGAAGGGAACGCAGGTTTGCAGGAAATGGGTTGAGAAGGTTAGTAAATATGAAATATCAATGATAGCTCCCCAGCATGGTGCTATATTTAAAGGTCAGGATGTTCATAGATTTCTGAATTGGATAGCAAATCTGAAATGCGGTGTTGATGTGCTTGAAGAAATTTACGGATAGGAGAGGTTCCCATGGGCATATTTTCACAGAAAAAAGCGGATGAGAAAACCCAAGAGGGTTATGAGAGGGATTTCTTTTTTTCCGTAACTAAGAACATAACTCCCCACATACACCATTCCATAGTAATAAGACAGCTACTTAAAAATGCGGTGAAGCTCTGGGTAAAAAATGTTGAAGATATGGAGGAAATTACTTACAGAACAAATCAAGCAATGGATGCCTTCGCAGAATCCCTCAAGGATATAGTAAACAACATAACCGCGATAAATGAAACTGTTAACAGAACAGCTGAAGAAGCCAAAGAAGAGGATGAAAGGATAGCAAAGAAAGTTGAGGCAATAAATGAAAAGTATGAATCCGTTAATAAGGCAATAAAAAGGATGATAGACTTGAAAGAAGCGGCAAAAAGGGTACTTGATGTTGTTGTACAGATAACGGGTATAGCAGAACAGACGGGAATACTTTCACTTAATGCATCCATAGAAGCGGCAAGGGTGGGTGAAGTAGGAAGGGGCTTTGCGGTTGTTGCTGAAGAGATAAGGAGTTTATCCCAAAAAACGGATGAGCTTGCAAAAAGCATAGGTGAGGTAATGGACTATCTTATGAAATCGGTAGAATCAATGGTGGATGAAATGGAGGTTATAAAGGAAGCCTTTGACTTGCTTTTAGAAGATGTAAAGGAAATGCGTAGTTACTTTGACAATCTTAACAAATCGGTAAAAGATATAAGCGGTGCTTTAAATACAATAACCGTAAATGCGGAACAACAAAGCAAAATGGTGGAAGATATCAAAAGCAATGTAAAATCCTTACTTGATGACCTAAAGGAAGCTAGGAATGTATCACAGGCATTGCTCGGCGTAGAAAAGAACCTTAATGGAACTTTTTAGCCCCCAAAGAATAGTCTTTCTCTCCTACCTTTCCCTTATAGGGATAGGCACATTACTCCTCTATCTTCCCTTTTCAAGAACAACTGATCTAAGTTTTATAGATATACTTTTCACAGCAACATCCGCGGTTACAGTAACGGGACTCAATGTAGTAAATATAAGGGAATCCTTTTCTCTAACAGGACAATTGATAATATTGATACTCATACAGATAGGTGGCCTGGGCTACATGACCCTTGCCACCTTC
>WFWF01000029.1 GCA_015491275.1 Aquificales bacterium
AGGAGTTTCCTACTATGCCGAGTTTTGCTCCGCCCACTTCCCTTATCGTATATGGTTTAAATACAAGGTCACCGAAGTCCTCTTCTACTATGTTCTGGGATATAAATTCAGCTTTTAGCTCTTTTATCCTCCTAAGGAATGTTTCCTTTCCGAGGGTAAACTCCCAATGGGCTACCATTATGTCATATCCAACCAAATTCATCCAATCTACTATGGCTTTGCCTTCGGTAAATAAGCCTATCGCGGTGGTTACCCATGTATCTCCTCCGTCCAAAACAAGCACATTCTCTCTGCCTCTTTCCGCTATAACACTTTTTATAACAGTTGCTATATATTCTCCCCCGCCCATTTTACCGAATTTTTCCGCAAGCTCGGGGAAATTAACACAACTGCCGAAGTATGCCTCTAAGGTGTTTGGGTTTATTCTGTAATACTTAAGAAAGTCCGGTCCCGTGAGGTATCCGGGTAACCCCTTTAATTTTTGGGGTGCAACTAAATTCATGGGTTCCATGAAGTACAGAGGTTTCAGATGGGCATGCATATCGGTTGTAAAAAGGAGTGTTACTTTACCTTTGGGCTTGAAGGAGAGGATGTCTTCTGAGGTCATTTTTGCAAGGGCACCTACGGGATCTGCGGTTAAATATGCGCCCGTTATAACAGCCAGCTCTAAGAAATCCCTTCTTGTTAAGTGCATGATACACCCCTTTTAAAAATTTTTAAATAAAAGAAGCGGGGCATAAGAGCCCCGCAACATATTGCTACTTGTTGATGGGTGATTCAGGACTGTGAAGATAAGCAACTATATCCGCTATCTCTTCCGGTGTAAGTCTTCCGTGTACACCCGCCCTGTACATGACAGAACAAGGGACATAAGCCCAAGAGTTATATATTTTCCTATAAGTGTACTCGGGATCTTTCTTTTTCTTACCGTATCCTTTTAGATTTGGCCCGAGATTACCGCAAGCAAGCTCCTTCGGATCCGCACAATGACATGCGTAGCAATTGCCCTTCTTAGGGTTTGAGAAGAGCTTTTCTCCTCTTTTCCAATCACCATAGATATTGCCTGATTCCGGGTATTTTATTAGTTTCCTTTGCTCCTCAAGGAATTTATCAAGCAGTTCGGGGGGCACCTTTGATTCAGGATTTGAACATACCTTCTGAGCCCAATCCTGCTTTATATCTTCCTCAAATGTACGCTTTTTCCCTGCCTCCGCGGTATCAGGTATGTAAATTAGGTATATCCCGAATATTAAACCCACAACACTTACAATCCATTTTCTCATCCCTTTAACCTCCTCATCTTACAAATCCGGGCACTTCTACAACACCACCGTTTGAATTAACAGCCATGTACATCTGAAGTGCTACATGAGCCCAATGATAGAAGGGTGGTCTTGTAACCCTTATCTGTTTGTAGCAACCTCTTATCCTGTCTTCCATCGTCCACATCTTATCCTTTGAATACCTGTAGGCGGGCCAATATCTCATAACTTTGCTTTCCTTAGGCTTTGCCAATGTTTGAAGTCTTATCCTGTATCCGCCGTATTTATCATGACACATTGCACACGAGAAGTCCATCTTGCCGACTCTTGCGTACCACAGCTCTTTCCCCTTTTCAAACATTTCCTTCTCTTTGGGATGGTCCAACTTAACATTGAATTTCATACCGTTGCTGAGTGAGGCTACATAGGTTGCCAAAGGTACTATAACTTTTCTTCCCGCTTTACCTGAAATCTTCTTAGGATCATATCCGAGATACTTTTCCATACAGCTCTTTATTCTGAGGTCAATATCCGCTACCTTATCAATATCTTTGTAATACTTTGGCATTGTTGCATACGCACCTACCAGAGGCATCTTTTCGCCCTTTCCGTCTTTACCGTGGCAGGAAGCGCAGGATTTGCCGTTCGGTCCTTTTTTATGGAAGTATTCTTTACCCTCTTCAACTATCAGATCTCCTGGCAGGACACCCATAACCTCAAGTAAAAGTTTCTTTTGCTTCTTAACTTCCTCTGCGGGATCTTTAATCTCTTCGCCAATAGATACAGCTAACATTCCACTTGTTACCAGTGCAAGAAGGGCATATCTTATAATCATGCTTATCCCTCCTTCTCTTAAGAAACATTAACCTTAACCGACTTCTTCCATTTACCGCCCTTATTATCCTCGTAGCTTATTTCAATGGTTCCGGGTTCATTCACCCTCATCATTACCGCGAAGTAGGGATTAGCGCTTACCGCTCCTCCTACATCCATGTGAGTAACTTTTTTACCGTTGAAGGTGATGTCAAGCTTTGTTATGTGATGAGCGGGTATGAGTTTTCCTGTTTTTTTGTCCTTCCTTGTTCCCGGTTCCATGGGATGGATGATTATGAACTGCAGTTTAAAAGGTTTACCTTTTTTAATATTACGGGGGACCCTTATCTTTGCCGTACCTATAGCCATCTCAATACACCTCCTTTATGTTAACCGCATCCTCCGATCGTTACCTTAACCTCTTTAAAGGCTTGAAGATAGGTTCCGTCCTTCTTTTTAATTATTGCCCTCACATTTGAAGTCTTTGCCATTTTTATCCTTGTGGCAAAGTAAACCTTTCCGTTCATAGGTGTGAGATTAACTTTTATAACGCGTGGGACCGGGTTGTTATCCACAAATATCATCAACCATTCAACTTCTTCAACGGGCACTTTTGAATCAATTGCTACGGGGACATTGGCTCCGGTTTCCGCTATGGTAGGGGTTTTGAGTTTGATCATGGAGGACCCGTCCTTAACCTTTGACATGGGCACGCCTACATACTTCTTAAACTTTTTTTCAACCTTGGATGCGTGGGAGATGGTTACAATTGGTGATGCGGTTGCCATAACCATCCCCGCGCCCATCAACTTGATCATGTCACGGCGATTCATCATAATTCAGCACCTCCTTAACAGCTTAGATTTAATACACATATCCCTTAATATATTTAGAAAATCTTCTTTTTCCCTGCTTCCGAATATGGTACCTATTATTTTTTCTTTGATCGGATCATAAAATACAAAGGTGGGTGTACCTCTTACACCGAATATTTCCGACCATTCTTCATCCTCATCATAATCTATGGATACAAAAACAAACCTGTTTTTTGTGTAATTTTCAATATCTTTATCTCCGAGAACAAAAGTTTCCATGTGATAACAGTAGGGACATTCTTCACTGTAAAAATAAAATATGACCACATATCCTCTCTCTTTACCCAAATTTATACCTTTTTGAGGATCGGTAGTCCAAAGGGTTGCCATTACAAACAGTGCACCTTCACTCAGTTTGTTCATACTATTTCTATTATTCAATGTAATCTTCTTTTCTTATCGGATAATTTCAAGATTGTTTATTTTTTTATAAAAATAACTTAATTAAGCAAATAATAATATTTATATATGTTTATGATATTCGGGTGCCGATTTTTATATTCTCTTTGTCCGGAACAATTAAGGAAAGCTGATTGCCATCGTAGAGAGCTATAAGCATGCCTTGTGATTCTATACCCATTATTTTCCTGGGTTTAAGATTATAGACCATAAGTACCTTTTTATTTATAAGTTCTTCCGGTTTGTAGTATTTTGCTATTCCCGCAACTACTGTCCTTTCTTCTTCTCCCAGTGAGAGTAGTAACTTTAAAAGCTTTTCCGAACCTTCCACATGTTCCGCTTCCTTTATTTCCGCAAGCCTTATATCTACTTTCTGGAAATCTTCAAAGCTTATATATTCCATGATGATTTTATTATATTTATTTGCATTTCTTTTCGCTCCCGAATATGCTTGCGAATATGCCTATATTGGGTATGGAAAATCTTATACCTCCATAGATAAATGCAACTTTCTTAAACTGTGGCACTGGTTCAACCTCACCGGACAATAAGGGTGTATCTATGGTGACCTGTGTCCCGGAAGCGAGTGGATACACTACTCTCAGGAAAATCTCCGAGTCGGGCGAAGGTGTGTAGCCTAATTCAATGGAACCCGCAAGGGATGATGTGCTTATATCAAGTTCATCACCTTGAGGTGATTCCATCCTGTAACTTCTGAAAAGGAATGCCAAGGAAGGTTCCGTATAAAAGCCCGATGTAAACAGGTAAAGCCTTTTACCTATGCCTATATCAAAACCTATGCTGAATCCTGTTTCAAAATTCTTATTTAATGTTTTTATGCGAGTTTTTGCCTTTCCAAAGCCGAGGTACAGGTTCATATATGTCCATACCTCTCTCCATCCTTTTCTGTTCGTTATATAACCCATGTCACCTTTTAAACCTATGATAAAGGTGTTTAAGCTTAAATCACCCTCCCATATCTGATCTTCCAATATAGTGTGAGGATATCTTCCGTATCCCAGATCAAGAAATATACCCGACCAAGGATACTCCCTTATTATGTCTCCCTTCTCCACTGAACCTTTGATTATTCTGAATTCGCTTTCCGCGTCCTTTTTGCAGTTGTCAGCTACATCAACCGCCTTCAAAAGACCGACTTTCCTTCTCTCCCCGTTTATATTCCTTATGGCTACGTAGGGAGCATCTATCCTTAAATCCTCAAGGATACCTATTTTAGCCTTTGCCTCTGTTCCTTTTACATTTTCAACAACGGTAAATATTGCGAAGTTGTCATCCCTTTTTAATTTCATCCGCAAATTTAAAGCGGTTGCCTTAGCCGCAAGCAGTATGGTTCTATCAACAACCTCCCTTATATGGAGTAAGGTGGCAGGTATAAAAGGGAAAGTTTCCGTATGTGAAGCGAGTCCGGATTCGTGTAATTTTTTATAAGGAATGTATATGTTTCTTTCCGGATCAAATCTGTATATTTCTAACTCAACACTTGCTTTTGATACAACGGATGTGGTGTACATGTGGACATGCTTCTTCTTACCTTTTTTTACTTTTTGTCTGTGGAAGAGCATATTTATTTCAATCTTTTTTACCTTGAAAGCAAAGAGGAAGGCTGAGTTCATTAACCTTTCTATTATCTCCGCGGGGATACCGAGTTCCTTTGCCTTTGTATTTATAAAAAGTTCCTGCTCTTCGTAAGGTAATTCTTCGTATCTCACTTCAAGGGCATCCCTTAGAAGCTTTCCTACCAAAGGTGCTATTTTTTTATTTATAAAGGTTTCATTCCCTTTAATATCACCGTAACTGAAGTCTGCGGGCTTGGTTATTGTTTCCCTTGCGGTTATCAGGGTTATCCTTCCCCTTTCCAATATCAGCTTGTCAAACCTGGTGGTTATAATCCATTTTATGAGTGTTCTTCCTATTTCTTTTTTAAGGTTCTCTTCCGGGCTGTATGTCCAGTTGCCTACGGGTACACAAAGTGCTCCGCCCTCAGGGCATACTATCACCCTTACTTTTACCTTACCTTCAAATCTTACTAAGGGTTCTGCTGTTAGGACAGCCTTTCTTTCGTATCTTTCATAACCGAGGGAGAGGGTTATTATAAGAATTATGAGAATTACAATCATTGCGGATAAACTTTTTCATATTTACCCTTTTCATATCTGTAAATTGCTTCAACTCCGAAGCCTTTTTTGTTCAACAATTCATATATTGTCTTTGCCTTTTCAATACCTTTCACACCTATAACTACGCCACAGTGGGGATCTATCTCATCTGGGACGGGTAACAGCTTCGTATCCTTTTCTCCGATATTTTTTAAAAATTTCTCCGCCTTTAATCCTTCGGATATGGCTACAAAGGTTATAAAGTGGTCTGGTTTTTTAATAAAAGGTAGAAACTTTATCAGGTAATACCTTATATGCAATTTAACTCCTAAGGAGTGAAACTTTATCCATCCTATTATAGAAGGTTCGTGGGATGTTGCGGTTTTCCTTATGATAGCCCTTGTTATATCTTTGTCCTTTGAGAGAGATACGAGTTCATTTCCCGTTTGTTTACACCAGTTCCATATATCCTTTTCAAAGCCTGGATCCGTAGCTTCAACCTCTAATATTTCTCCTTCCTTCAACCTCTTCATCTTCTCCGAGGTCATTACTATGGGGATGGGGCACATTAACCCCTTTAAATCAAGCTTGTGCGTTCTTTCTTTGTCCTCAGTCGCAGGCATCTACCTACCCCGCATCTACATTTATCTTTATATTTTTATAAACCGCATCTTCGGGAAATCCCTCTATGTATATGTTTATCATGTTTGCTACCCTCTCTAATGTACTTAGCAAACTCTTATCCATAAGTTGATATTTGTGTTTTAATGTGAAGACAACGAGGGCGTTACCCTTTTCAAGTGCTACTGGCACGGTGTATGTCTTCTCTTCCTCATTTTTCTTTACTATAAGATTCTCCCTGTTACTTGTGGGTACTATGGATACGGAAACTATATCAAACATCTCAATAACATCTTTTAAAAAGCCCCTGAGGTTCGGATGTTTTATGGAAAGATCAAGTAAGGTTTCTGTAGCTTTAAGTTTTCTATCGGTCACCTCCCACTCCGCGTACTCCTTGGATAGATTGTTAAGGGTCCTTTTTAATATATTGATGCTCCTTAGCTCCTTCTTAACATGTTCAAGGAAGTCCGGAGAGGTTGAGGCTATAAAGGTGGCGGTTATTATTATCATGTCAAGGATTATGTTTAGGAAGGATGTGCCGTGTATAAAGGCACTTGCTATAAAACCGACTATCACCATAATAAGAGAGGAAGGATAGTATCGCGAAGTGAAAAGAACGATATAGGGTACTACCGCATATATAAGCAAGGGGTAATTACCAACAAATACAGCTGATGAAATAAAGGGTATGTCAAGGAACTTATTTAAAGGTTTATTGGGTGTTGAGAATAGGAAGGCGTATATGGATAGGGATATGTAAACCGCGGATAGAACGAGGATGGAAGCCTTTTGATCCCAGGGAAGTGTTAAAGAGAATACTATAAAGAACAGCGCTACTGCCAACCTCGTACCGAAAAGAACATTTCTGATCTGATACTTCACAAGATATAATTTTATTATGAAAAAGGAGATAAGGACTAACGAAGCTCCGTTACCGGTGGCTCCTTATTCTCAAGCGGTACTTGTGGATAATATGCTGTTTATATCGGGACAGATAGGTATGGATAAGGAATCCGGTAAACTTGTTGAAGGTTTTGAGGGGCAAGTAAAAATGATATTCAGAAGTATTGAAGCCATTTTATCATCAGCGGGATTTTCAAAAACGGATCTTGTAAAGTTAACCGTCTATCTTACCGAGGGTGTTGACTTTGAGAGGTTTAATAAACTGTATGAAGAATTTGTAAGGGACATCAATATAAAACCCGCGAGATCTACAATTATTGTTAGTGCCTTGCCCAAAGGCGCCCTTGTGGAAATTGATGCTATAGCTGTGAGGTAGTGAGCCGTGAAGCTTTTTGATGTAGATCCGCCTTATGATGAAATAGCGGAAAGGGCTATACTCGGTTCCATGCTCTACGATCCCGATAATATACCCTTCGTACTGGAATTTGTGAGGGAAAAGGACTTTTATGTTGAGGAGCACAGGCTTCTCTTTTCAGTACTTAACAGTATCTGGGAAGACAAGGGTAACAATTGGGATGAGGTGGTATTGAAAAATTATATTGAGAAAATGGGTCTTTCCGAAAGACTGCCCATGAACTGGGTAGTAAACCTTCTTAACGATGCAGTTTCAGGTCCTTTACTTGAGGAGGCGTGCAGGACTGTCAAGGAAAAGGCGGGTTTAAGGGAATTGCTTGATATAGCCATTGATATTGTTAAGAATGTAAAAAGTAATCCGGATTTTGAGACCATAGTAGAAAAGTTGAATTCAAGAGTGCTTGAGGTGTCTGAGGGTGCGATAATAACCCACTATTTTCATATAAGTGAGGTAGTTAAAGAGGTTCTCAAAATTGTTGAAAAATTCAGGGAATCTAAGGAGCTTGTTACTGGTCTTCCTACCGGATTCGGCCAACTTGACATGTACACCACTGGACTTCATCCTTCCGATCTTGTTATCCTTGCTGCAAGACCGGGGATGGGTAAAAGTTCATTCATGTTATCCGTAGCCATGAATCTTGCTATAAACCACAGAAAACCCGTTGCCATATTTTCTTTGGAAATGACAAAGGAACAACTTGCTATGAGGATGCTATCAAGCGAGGCGGAGGTGCCCCTTCAAAATATAAGGTCCGGTATGCTTTCTGACGAAGACTATAGAAAGCTTATGTCCGCAAGTATGAGAATTGCTGATGCTGAAATATACATTGATGATACTCCTTCACTTACCACAACGGATTTAAGGATCAAGGCGAGAAAATTGAAGAAAGAAAAGGGAATTGAGCTGATAGCGGTTGATTACTTACAGCTACTCAGACCCACAAGGAGCAGAGCATCCCGTCAGGAAGAGGTTGCAGAAATTTCAAGGAATCTCAAGGCATTGGCAAAAGAGCTTTCTGTTCCCGTGCTTGCCCTTGCCCAACTTTCAAGACAGGTTGAACAAAGAGGAGATAGAAGACCCCAACTTGCGGATCTCAGGGAATCTGGTCAAATAGAACAAGATGCTGACATTATCATATTCCTTCACAGACCCGATTATTATAAAAAGAATCCATCTCCCGAGGAGCAGGGTATAGTTGAAATAATAGTTGCAAAACAGAGACAGGGTCCTACAGGGACCATAAAGGCTGCCTTTATAAAGGAATATGCCAAGTTTTCCCCGATAGCCTCTCCTATTCCCGAGATAAGTGAGGAAAGCTTTAATATTGAAGTGGATGAGGATGATTTTGGTGAGGACTTCAATCTTGACCTTTAGAGGCAATGTTTTTATTTATAAGATTGTAAGAAGGTAACCTTATGAACTCTTTTATTATATTTCCCTCTTTATCTATCAGTATGGTTGAAGGCAGTGTTATAAGTTTAACAACTTCCGTTATATTTCCCTTGCTGTCATAAAGATTTATGAACTCCGGCTTTATGTTGAGTTCTTTGAAAAGTTTTGACACTCCATCCCTTTCCATAAGAACAGCAAGGGAAACGAGCTTTATATTATTACCGAGCTTCCTTTTTAAATCATTAAGATTTTTAAGATCTTTTTCATGTCCCACACATGTACCTGTCCACACATATATTACCATGTAATCAAATTTATAATCCGCAAGGTGCACTTTTTTACCGCTGTTTACTTCCCTTAGGGTAACATCCAGGATGTTATCCTTTTCGCCGCATGAGAGTAGTAATATAGTTATAAAACCAATTAATACTTTTTTCATTAACTACCTTTTCCTGACTTCCGCCTCAACTTCAATAA
>WFWF01000030.1 GCA_015491275.1 Aquificales bacterium
GGAAGAAGGCGGTTAATGAAATAATTGATAAAATATATCTTAATATTCTAAAATTTATCTCAAGGAGGTAGAAGGTATGCTTATAAATGTTGAATCTTCCAAAAGCCTTGAGGATATAAGGAAAACCCTTGAAGAAAAAGCAAAAGAAAAAGGATTCGGAGTTATGGCTGTTCATGAAGTTAATAACATTCTTGAAAATAAGGGCTTTCCCATTGATTATACCCTTATCATTTACGAGGTCTGCATGCCGAGGGCTGCGAGCGAAGTTTTGAAGAAGAACCCTTATATATCAACCGCTTTACCATGCAGGATCTCTATAATACAGGACGGTAACAGATATATACTCAGCACCATAAAGCCTACTTACATGATAGATCTGTATAAGGAACCCGAGCTTAAAGGTGTTGCGGAAGAGGTTGAAAACCTCATAAAGGAAATTATGGAGGCATGCAGTTAAAGTTGATGAGGTTTTAAGTGATCTTTACTTCTTAGTTCAATAACCGTATCATCTCCTATCCTCTTTACGGATCGGAGATTGAGGGAATAGGCATTCTTTATACTTCTTATTCCCTTAAGGACAAGGTGCATGCCTCCTATCAGAATGGGTGCGGTGAAGACTATAATTCTGTCATATATACCCTCTTCAATAAAAAAGCGATGAAGGTAAGGACCTCCCTCTACGAGTAAATGAACTATACCCCTGTTTACCAAAAATCGCATAAGCTCTTTAACATCCACAAATCCACCCTTTCTCTTTATATGCACAACTTCTACACCCTTTGATTCAAATATCATTTCCTTTTCAGGGTTGTAGGAAGAAGCAACTATTATTGTGGGGGCTGTCGCGGTGTTATATATCTTTGAAGACGGATCTGTTCTAAGAGAGGGGTCAATTACTATCCTGATGGGCTGTCTCTTTGATTTTATATATCTAACGGTCAGCTCCGGATTATCCTTTATTACCGTATTTGCTCCCACCATAATTGCGGTTGATGTAGCCCTCAGCCTATGCGCATATCTTCTGCTTTCAAAAGATGATATCCATTTGCTATCACCCTCCTTTGTTGCAACACTGCCGTCAATACTCTGGGCTACCTTAAGTGTTATGTACGGTCTGTCTTTCAGTATATATGTAAAAAAATCTTTATTTATCTCAAAGCACTCTTCCTTTAATATATCCTTTACAACATTAATACCTTTAGATTTTAAATATTCAGATCCGTGCACAAGAGGATTTGGATCCTCTATACCTATGTAAACATGCTTTATTCCGTATTTTATCAGGGCTTCCGTACACGGGGGTGTTTTACCGTGATGGGAGCAGGGTTCTAAGGTTACATACATTTCTCCCCCTTTTGCCTTTTCTCCCGCCATCCTTAGAGCAACTATCTCCGCGTGGGGTTCTCCAGCCCTTTTGTGATAACCGAGACCCACTACCTTTCCTCTGTTGACAATAACACACCCTACCGCGGGATTAGGATGGGTTGTACCTTGTGCCTTTTTTGCTAAATCAAGTGCGAGCTTCATATAACCTTCGCTGGCTTGCATATTCTACAATATAACACCATGGTAAAGCTTATAGAGAACGATCTTGCGTGTCATATACTCAATCTTATGAGGGATAAGGGTACTAAACCTTTTCTTATGAGACATCTTCTGAAGGAAATAACAAAGATTCTGTTAGGAGAGGTGTTCAGGAAGGCTGAAAGAAGGGAAAGGGATATTGAAACTTGGATAGGAAAAAGAAAATTTGAATTCATAGATGCTGATAGGATAACCTTCATCGGTGTGTTAAGGGCGGGTTTGCCCATGCTTGAGTCCGCCCTTGAGATGTTTTTGGATGCAAAAGCGGGATTTATAGGAGCTAAGAGGGATGAGGATACCCTTGAAACACATATACAGTATGTTAGATTACCCGAGATTGAATATAAAAAGGTGATTATCCTTGATCCCATGCTTGCAACAGGGGGTACCCTTATTAAGGTATGGGAGATTATAAAGGAAGGCAATCCCGCGGATATAACAAGTGTCCATCTCGTTGCATCACCCGAAGGATTGGAAAGGGTGGGACAGATCTGTAAAGGTTTAACACTTTATACCGTTTCTGTTGATGAGGGATTAAACGGCAGAGGGTTCATAATACCCGGACTCGGTGATATGGGAGACAGACTCTACTCTTAACCTGTAAAAAATAATGCCTATATATTCCCTTATTGCCCTGTAGGAGTCCTTTAAGGCGCTCATCTTAGGAAAGAAGCTGAAAAGGTTATATTTTCTGTCCGTTTTGTAATCGGTCGGATAGGGTATGACCTCAAGTCCTTCCCTCTCAAAGGTATATACTGATCTGTACATGTGATAGGCTGAAGTCACGAGTATTATCCTTTTACAATTTATTTTTTTACATAGCTCTTTAACATACTTTGCATTTTCTCTTGTGTCTCTGCTCTTTTGATCTGTAAATATAAGTCTTTCGTCAACACCCAGTTCTATAAGAAACTGCTTCATAATGCTTGATTCTGGCAGGTTGTTAAGGGCGGAACCGCCGGATAAAAGTATAGGGAGTTCCGTCCTTTTGTGAAGGATAAACCCTGTTATGAGTCTTTTTGTTGAATCTTCCTTAAGATATCCAGTGTTGTAAGCACCTCCTCCCAGAACCACAATGATGTCACCCTTTAATACCTTCGGTTTTTTATACATGTTTTCCAAGGGAAGGAGCAGTAAGTCTTTAACCGGTTCAATGGAAATGAGATATAAAGTTAATGCGGAGAGTAGAGATATGTATTTTACTATTTTCCTCTTTGAAAGAATGTATATAAGAAGGAACAGGATTATGTAAATACCCGGGGGTAAGATAAAGTAGGAGATTATTTTTTTCGCGAAAAACATTATCTTCTCGTCCTTGTTGCAATGACGAGATCTTCCACCTTATTTTTCTTTGCTATATCCATAAGTTGTACAACGAACTTGTGTTGCGCCCTCTCATCCGCCTCTATTATTATGGATGTAGGTTTTACCTTTTTAATTTGCTTATCTATTTCTGATATACTTAGCTTTTTACCTCCCATTCTGTAGGATCCATCCACAGTAACTTGTATCTTCATTATACTTATGGCTCCCTTCTCACCATGTTCCGCAAAGGGTAGCTTTACCGCTATGAAGGTCATGGGAGATTGGAAGGCAAGGATTGCCAAGAAAAGGAAAACCGCTAAAAGTATATCTACTATGGGCACCACATCTATATAAGCCCTTTCATCCCTTGATAGTCTTCTTCCCTTCCGCAGGTTCATTCTAAGATCTCCAGTATTTCCTTAAAGGAATTTTCAATCTTTGTCAATATTCTATCTCCCACCGCACGGAAGATCCAGTAGGCGAACAGGGCGGGTATGGCAACTATCAATCCTGCCGCAGCTGCCGTTAAAGCCTCGCTTATTCCTGAGGCAAGAAGGGTGACTCCTTCTTCCGCTTCAGATATCGCAAAGGCGGAGAAGACTTTTATAAGTCCTGTTATAGTTCCGAAGAGACCCAGCAAAGGTGCTATTGATGCACTGGCTGATAGCAGAAGAAGATTCTTTTCAACGAGGGGAACCACTGAAACAAGCTCCGACTCCGCAATTTGACTCAGGTGTATCTTGTTCCTCCTGCCCTTTTCATACTCTTGAAGAACAGTATGTAACGCCCTGCTGAAGGGATCGTGACTTAAGGATGCCAGCTTCATCGCCCCGTCTATATCTCCCCTGTGGATAAGATTTTTTATATCGTTTATATTCTTAGGAATAAATTTTGAGGCCCTCAAGTTAAAAGCCCTTTCAATTATGATGAACCATGAGAAGATGGAAAGTAAAATAAGGGGATAGATTACATAACCCGCTTTACTTAAAAAGTCCAGAAGCTGTTCCATCTTATTTCACCTCACAAGGCGGTAGTTTATCCTTATAGTATTTGTATTTCCCCCTCTCTTCTTCAGATAAAGTTTCCGGATTA
>WFWF01000031.1 GCA_015491275.1 Aquificales bacterium
AATGGGAAGCGGGTTCCACATGTTTTAGGCTGAATATACTTCTTGCTATATCTTCCAACCTTTTAGATCTATCTTCCGCCAGACCCCAGGGGGCTATCTCACCCTCTATTATGGATACGGTGTGGGGTATCTTGTAGTTCTTTAATATTTCATCCCTTATAATCTCCCCGTTTGTTTTTGTAGGATCAACCTTTGATATATCGTAGAATCCGTCACCGTCAATATGAACAGTTAAAATCCTTTTGCCGTTTTCGGTTGTTACATCTGGCACGGGAAAATCGGGATTGAAAACCTCTTTAAATATTTCAAAGGGATCAAATACCCATAAACCTTCTTCATTCAAAAGGGAGTTGCCGAGTGCAAAACCTCCCCACTCTGTTATTACAAGGGGGGTGTGTTTTCTCCCTTTAACGGGGAAAGTGAGGATAGCCTTGCCCTCTGAGGAATTAACTATTATGTGGGCGTAAAAGGGAACAGGCGGTATTTCAAAGATTTTGTAGCCTTCTGCAATAAGGGGCTTGCCTGTAAGGACGGGTTTTTCAAGACTCTTTATCCTTATCCCGAAGTAATCCAATATGTCATAGTCTTCCTCTTTGAAGGGCAACTCTCTTATAAAGAATAGTTTTAAACCCTTGTCCTTCGCCTTTTTAAGCCAATCATTAAGATCTTTACTTTTATTTTTTATATATAATGTAATAACACCCCTGTAACCGCCTTCTGCGGATATCTCGGGTAACCTTCCGTTTACATCAACGAGCACGGGTATAAAGCCAAGGTATTCAAGGGGTAATTGAACAAATCTGTGTACCCAGGACCAAGCAGGGCTTTCAAAGACTGAACTGTCATAAAGCAGAACTATCTTTCTCGGCACGGGTGTACAGTTTGAATAGCCAAAGTTTTTAAGATATTTATCAGAGATGTAAGGAATAAAACCCATACCGTTTATAAGCCTTATATATTCATCCTTTTTGTTAATGTCATACTCTATCACTATTACCCTTTTTCCCTTCTTTGACAGATCTTTAAGAATATCTATCAGTGTATTGCGTATCTTTTTATCCTCTTTTAAAAGGCTTTCTACGGCTATGCCGTCTATATCCTCTTCAATGCGATCAAGTATCTCAAAACCTCTGTTTATTACTATGATGGTGTTTTTCAAATTCTTTCTGAGATCCTTTATAAATCTCACTAAGTTGTCTTCGTACTCCTTTCTTTCTTTTCCTACCAGTGCAAGCCTGTAACTATCAAGGGTATCCAAGAAAAGACCTTCAAAGCCTTCTTTTTCTATTAATCTTTTTGCCTCATTTATTAAAAAATCCCTGTATTCCTTTTTTCTTATATCAAGTATGTATGTGTTCCATACTTTATTTTCACCTATCACGAACTTCTCCAGCTTATTTTTTACCTCGTGCCTTTCCTTTTCACCCACGCTAAGGTAGGCTATGAGCTTACCCCTTTTCTTCATGTAAAACTTTTCTCTTATAGCCTCTATATGTGTGTTTTCGGGAGATAGTACTATCCAGTTGTAAGCATATAGAATATCGTCGGGTATATTTACATCGGAATAAAGAAAAAAAGCACAAAAGAGTGTATCTTCTTTTGCCGGGACTATCGCATGCATACTAAGACACAGCCATAAAAGTCCTGTAAAGTATTTCACTTAGGAACCTCCTTAGAATCAGCATAGCCATAATGTTTGTTATCAGCAAAGACAAGGTATAGCCGTAGCCGTAAAAGTAGGGACCCAGATACAGGGTAAGCAGGGAAAGGAGAAGGTTTGTTAATGTAAATGTAATGCTAAGAAAGGCGAGATGCTTCCTTAGATCAAAGTAAGAGATGATGGAGAATAGGATCATAAAGCTGAGTTGAAGGGTTGCCCCCATTAGAAGTATGTTGAAGAGGGGGATGTATAGGAGCGAAATGTTTAGCAGTTTGAATATGTGTTCTTGAATAAGGATAATCAGTATGTTTACTATAATTTGTAGTCTCAGCGTATCAAAGAGTACTGCTTTAGCACTCCTTATCATTTTATTGGCAAGGTTGTACAGGTAATCAAGGGTTCCCCATTTTCTTACTGCTTCATAATATTCATTGTGAATTTCCGCAAATTCACCCTCCAGCTTCAAGAAAAATACTGCCATTCCTGGGATGAGGGCTATATAGGAGAGGATAACCGGCATATCGTAGAGGACGGAGATTCTGAGATTTGAAAAGAGGGTTGTACCGGTTGAAGGATTGAACCAAAACAGTAATTTATCTATCCATATACCCAGGTTATAAAACAGACCTGCTATCCCGAGGGAATAGTAAGCCCTTCCCTTTTTTAAAAAATCAAAATCTATA
>WFWF01000032.1 GCA_015491275.1 Aquificales bacterium
GGATAAGGAAATGAGAAAGAAACTAATGGCGGAAAGGGCTATAAGGGCAATGGAGAGGTGGGTAAAAGAAATTAAAAGTTGACAATATTACACTCAAAAAATATTATAATAGTTATTTAGGAGGGTGAAAATGTTCAGTGAAAACTTGTTGTCCGCCAAATCTTTGGAATACTTGGAAAAGGCAAAAGAGATAGCAAGGCAAAGTAATAGCTCAAAGGTGGATACCGATCACTTACTTTTGGCACTCCTGTCCGACGAATCGTCCCCCTTATCAAAGTACATAGAAAAGAGAGGCATACCGAGGGAAGAGTTTATAAGGAAAGTTAGAGAATACCTTGATCACCTTGAAGAACAAATTAAAAAAGCTGTTGATCAGGAAGCAAAACATCTCATTGATCTAAGAAGCAGGATAATGCAGGTAAAGTCTGATATAGGCAACATTCAATATGAGCTTAATAAGATAAGAAAAGCAAAAGCGGAATTAGAAAGGGAGATAGAAAGGGCAAGGATATATAGAGATATATGGAGCGCTGAAAGATTGAGAATGGAACTGAGACAGCTGGAAGCGGTTGAATCCAATTACAGAAGGCAGATTGAAAGCGTGGAAAGGAGTCTTCTATCCGTATTTGATAAGAAAGATGTTGAGGATTTCATAAATAACAGACTTTCTATAGACGGACTCATAAGAAGGGCGGTTGAGAAATCGTCCTTAGCGGAACAGGCTAAGGAGATAGGTATATCAAAGGAAAGGATTACGGATCTTATAGGTGAAAGGGTATTCGGTAAAAAGCCCGCCTTTGACTACAGCGAGAACCTCATAAAGGTTATGGAAACAGCCCAAGAGAAAGCGGTATCGGAAGGGGAAAGCCAGGTGTTACCTTCCCACATATCAGCCTCACTTATAGAGGCTAAGGATACGGTGGGAGGTAAGCTAATAAACCAAGCCTTAGGAGGTGAAAAGGGCATGAAGGATGTAACCCAAGAATTAAAAGAAGAAGAAAAGTCGCCGTTGGAGAGGTTCGGAGTTAACCTTACCCAGCTGGCGAGGGAAGGAAAACTTGATCCCGTACTAGGAAGGGAAAAGGAAATAAATCAGGTTATAGAGGTGCTATTAAGAAGGACAAAGAATAATCCCGTACTTGTGGGAGATCCGGGTGTTGGCAAAACAGCCATAGTGGAAGGTCTTGCCCAGAGAATAGTTGCCAAGGAAGTACCGCCGGAATTGCAGGATAAGGAAATAATAGGTATAGACATGGGTTCCCTACTTGCGGGATCAAAATACAGGGGAGAATTTGAAGAAAGGTTAAAAAGCTTACTTGATGAAGTAAAACAGAAGGAAAACACAATACTTTTTATAGATGAGATACATACTGTAGTTGGTGCGGGTAAAGCGGAAGGAGCGGTTGATGCTGCAAATATGATGAAACCCGCACTGGCAAGGGGCGAAATAAGGGTAATAGGTGCTACAACAGTTGATGAGTACAGAAAGTACATTGAAAAGGATCCTGCCCTTGAAAGGAGATTTCAACCCATATATGTGGATGAACCCACGGAGGAAGATACAATTGAAATATTAAGAGGTTTAAGGAACAAACTTGAACAACATCACAAGGTAAAAATAAGCGATGAAGCCATAGAAGCGGCGGTTAAGTTAACGAAAAGATATGTAACTTTCAGGAAGTTACCCGACAAAGCTATTGACGCCCTTGATCAAGCATCTGCAAAGAAAAAACTTTCCATAATAAGTCCCTCACCCGAGGTTCAAGAAATAGAAAGAAAGATAAGAAGCCTTGAAGAGGAGATAATGAAGGCAAACCTTGAAGGCAATTATGAAAGGGAAGCTCAGCTGAAGATTGAAAAGGCAAATCTTGAAAAGAGGAAGGAGGAACTCCTTAAAGAATCTTCGGGTATAGATCTGAGAATAAAATCCTTAAAGGATAGGATAGAGGAACTTGATGCGGAGATAGTAAAGGCTGCGGAAAAAGGGGATTATGAGAAAGAAGCTCAACTTAAAATTGAAAAGGTAAATCTTGAAAAGGAACTTAAGACCCTGGAAAGTCAAAAAATGCAGGAGATGGTTGTTACATGGGATGATGTGGCAAGGGTTGTCTCCGAGTGGACAGGTATTCCACTATCAAGATTAAAGGAGGAAGAGAAGGAAAAACTCCTACACCTTGAAGATGAACTTCACAAAAGGGTTATAGATCAGGAACATGCGGTAAAGGCGGTGGCGGAAGCAATAAGGAGGGCAAGGGCTGGACTAAAGGATCCGAGAAGACCAATAGCCAACTTCCTGTTCTTAGGTCCCACCGGAGTAGGTAAAACGGAACTTTCAAAGAGTTTGGCGGAGCTTCTTTTCGGTTCGGAAGACGCACTTATAAGACTTGACATGTCAGAGTTCAAAGAAGAGCATAGCGTTGCAAAGCTAATAGGTGCACCGCCCGGGTATGTAGGATACGAAGAAGGTGGCAAACTGACTGAGGCTGTGAGGAGAAAACCTTATTCGGTTATACTATTGGATGAAATTGAAAAGGCTCACCCGAGAGTTTTTGATCTCTTCCTGCAGGTGCTTGATGATGGAAGACTGACTGACTCCCACGGAAGGACCGTTGACTTCAGAAACACGGTGATAATAATGACATCAAATATAGGTTCCCAGTACCTGCTCAACATCCCAGTTGACGCATCGGAAGAAATTGTAAACGTTGAGTTTAATAAAGCCCAAGAAAGAGTTTTGGAGGAATTAAGGCACTTCTTCAGACCCGAATTTCTCAACAGGGTTGATGAAATTATAGTCTTTAAGCCTTTAACCATGAAGGAGCTTTCACAGATTATTGATCTCATAATTGCGGATATAAATAAAAGGCTTGCGGAAAGGAATATAAAGGTGGTGCTTACGGAAAATGCTAAAAAAGAACTCGTTACCAGGGGTTACGATCCCGCCTTCGGAGCAAGACCACTAAAGAGAACGGTTCAAAAGTATATAGAGACACCCTTAGCGGATAGAATAATAAGAGGAGATATAAAGGAAGGTGAGGAAGTGCTTGTGGATCTTGAAAACGGTGAGTTCAGGTTTATTAAAAGGGAGACACAGGAAAAGGTCGGATGATAGAATAATGGGAGAGGGGGTGTGTTATGAGATTAAGCAAAAAATCCTTGGTATTGGTGTCCGCTCTGTTTATCTTGGGTCTGTTCATGCTCTTCAGCCTTATACAGTCAAGTAGAACGGAGGTGCAAAAATCCCTTGAAACTCATAATATTTACAACTTGAATGAGTAACACGGTTATAAGGATTGATCCGAAAAGGGCGGAAGATCTTAAAAATTTACTGCTAAGACAAAAGGGCGCTTCGGAAAGGAAAGTAAATAATGCCCTGTGGTCCTTGAAGATTGAGGAAAATTATGTAACCTTTTACAAGTCGGGAAAGGTACTTCTGCAGGGAAAGGAAACGAGCAGGATAAAGGAACTTATAGGAAAAACATTCGGGGAAAGGCTTGAATCCGCGAACTGGTACATAGGAATTGATGAATCGGGAAAAGGTGACACCTTCGGAGGCATTGTCGTTTGCGGTGTGATGATAAGGGGGGATTGCCTAAGATATCTTGAAAAGTTCCCCATCAGGGATTCTAAGGCAATGAAGGACAAATGGATTGAAGCCGTTTTAAAGGATATAGAAAGAAAAGTTCCCAAGTCATGTATAAAAAAGGCATGTGCGGACATAAATGCGGAAAATTACAACAGGCTGTATGATCTTACAAAAGATGTAAACTTACTGTTACTAAGTCTTTATAGGAAGGTACTGTCTAAGCTGCTTAAACATAGGAACGGTAAGGGTATTATCTACATTGACAGATTCACTGATGAAGAAAGGACAAAAAAATTTTTGGATTTCGTTAAAGAAGATAAGCTTGTCATTGAAAGCGGAGGAGAAAAGTATTTGCCCGTTGCACTTGCTTCCATGTTTGCAAGATTAAAATTTAAGAAGCAGATAAAAGACATTGAAAAATCAACTGGAGTTCAAATTCCTCTCGGAAGCAGTGATGAAAGGATTCCATTAGTCCTTATAGAACTGCGGAATAAAGGTATAGACCCTAAAAAGGTTGCAAAACTTCACTTCGGTAATGTTAATAAAATATTGTCGGGATGAAATTTTTCATATTTACCATATTTCCGCAAATAATTGAATGCTATTGCGAATTCGGAATAGTAAAACAGGCAATAAAGAAGGGTAGGCTCAGTGTTGAGGCAATAGATCTGAGGAAATATGCGGATAAGGGTATGGTTGACGATGTACCTTACGGCGGAGTACCGGGTATGGTTCTGAAACCCGAACCCATATACAGCGCTTATGAGGATATAGTATCAAAGGGTAGCATACCTTACACACTTATAACCGAACCCTGGGGAAGAAAGATAGATCAACCTTTTCTTGAAGAATTGAGTAAAAAAGAGGAAGTCCTCATAATATGCGGAAGGTATGAGGGGGTTGATGAGAGGGTTAAAGAAATAGTTGATGAAGAAATTTCCCTGGGAGACTTTATACTTTCGGGGGGTGAGATAACAGCCCTCGCAGTTATAGACGGTGTGGCAAGATTGTTACCCGATGTCTTGGGGGATGAGAAAAGTCTTGAGGAAGATTCCTTTAAGGGAAGGTGGCTCGGATATCCCGTTTATACAAGACCGAGGGAATTTAAAGGTATGAAGGTCCCGGAAGTTCTTATAAGCGGTAATCATAAGCTCATTGATCTTTGGCTGTTATGGAAAAGGATTGAGCAAACCTACAAAAAGAGAAGGGATCTTATCCCCACGGATCTTACACCTCTGGAAAGGGAAATTATTGAAAATATTAGAGAAGGAAAAGACTTCGAAGACTGGATAAAAGGTAAAAAATTCTAAGATCTTACCTCTTCCAGTAGTTCTACAGCTCCCTTAAGTGTGTTTGCGGATCTTATGCCCATGAGTCTTGCTATTTCCTCAACACTTTCTTCCGAGGAAAGCCTTTTAACAGATATACCTTTCCCTTCTTTTGATGTTACAAAAAACAGATCTCCGCATGCAGCAATAGGGGCGGAGTGAGTTATTATAATAATCTGGTTTCTATCCGCGAGCCTTCTTATCATCCTTGCAAGCTTAAGTGAAGTTTCACCACTTATACCCGTATCAACCTCATCAAATATATATGTACCAGACGGCGGTTTTAAAAGGGAAAGGGCAAAAGCAAGTCTTGAGAGTTCTCCGCCCGATGCCACCTCATTAAGGGGTTTGTGCTTTTCACCCATTGCACTGAATAAGAATTCTATTCTGTCTAATCCATATCTTGTCAAATCACCTTCACTTATATCAAC
>WFWF01000033.1 GCA_015491275.1 Aquificales bacterium
AATAAAAACCATCCGCCCCAACGAGGTATTTGGTAAAAAAGACCCCCTTGGATGTATAAACCTTAATATAGTCTTTATCCCTTATAAAATCTTCAAATTCGCATGCAGGTGTAAACTCTGCCCCCGATTCTCTCGCACTTTCTAAAAGGAAATTATCAAAGTCCTTTCTGTGTATAATGTAAGCGATCGTATCATCTGAGAACTTAGTAATATAGGAAGAACCCCTGTAACCGAGGATTCCCTCCTTTATTTCATTCTTTACCAGATATTTCCACCCGTCCGGAAGAAACCTTTCAACCCTTCTTGACAGACATCCCCCACACAGTTTGTCCCTTGGGAATTCAGATTTGTCAATAATAAGGACCTTAAAACCCGCTTTGCTGAGTTTAAAAGCTGTATAGGAACCCGAGGGACCTGCACCGACAACAACAAAGTCATATATTTTCATCGGACATTTCTGTCCATATCCTCTCCCACACTTTGAGTTCTTTGTCAACCTTGAACTCTAAGGAAGGAATTATCCTCGCCCTTATGCCTTTTTTAAGTAAGTGTTTTATAAATCCCGCTGAATTAGTAAGAGCTTTAAGTGTTTCCTCCTCTTTTTCCTCAGGTATAACTCTGAAATAAACTCTTGCTTTTGTGTAATCCGGAGTAACCTCAACCCTTGTTATAGTTACCAATCCCACATTCGGATTTTTAACTTCGCGTGAGATTATATTACTTATCTCTTCCTTTAATAAGCTTTCAAACCTTGCCTTCCTTCTGTCCTGCATGTTTCTCTAAGCAGGTATGATAACATAAATCACCATGGATTTATTAGACAGCATAATACTGGGTATAGTTGAAGGATTAACAGAATTCTTGCCCATATCATCCACCGGTCATCTCATTTTAACCGCCAAAATACTAGGTCTTAAACAGACGGAGTTTCTAAAAAGTTTTGAGATAGCAATCCAATTTGGAGCTATTCTTGCGGTATTGATAACGGAAAGGGAAAGATTAATTAAGGACAGGGATATATGGAGAAAGATTATGGTAGCTTTTATCCCAACGGGTGTAATAGGATTCAGCCTTTATAAGGTTATTAAGGGTGTGTTCTTAGAAAGCTATTTAACTGTTGTCGTTTCCCTAATTATAGGCGGATTTGTTTTAATTGCTATTGATTTATTATTTAAAGACAGGGATAAACATACAATTGAATCTCTTCCCTTACACAAAGCCTTTTTTATAGGTGTGTGTCAGTCCATTGCGGTTGTTCCCGGTGTGTCAAGGTCTGGGGCTACGATAGTAGGTGGATTGCTATTCGGATTGAACAGAAAGGATGCGGCGGAGTTTTCCTTTCTTCTCGCGGTACCGACCATGTTTATGGCTACATCCTACGATCTTCTTAAAAGCGGGAGTAACTTCACCTATGAGAATTGGACATTGCTCGGTGCGGGATTTATAAGTGCCTTTATTGTGGCTATGGTTACTATAAAAATATTCCTCGGATATTTAAAAAATCATGGCTTTCTTCCGTTTGGCATATACAGGATAGTTGCTGGTATAGTTTACTACTTCGTGTTCATATCATAATATTCTTTATATTTTCTATTTATTTCCAAAGCTTCACCTATTGCCTCAAGAAGAATATTAAGGTATTTAAGGGGTACCATATTCGGACCGTCGGACAAGGCATTATCGGGATCAGGATGTGTTTCCATAAATATACCGTTGCATCCCACCACAACCCCAGCCAGTGCAAGGGGGAAGACAAAGTTCCTGTTTCCACCTGATTTGGTACCCATACCGCCCGGTATTTGAACACTGTGGGTTGCATCATATATAACCTTTGCGTACTGGGACATTATGGGAAGGCTCCTGAAGTCAACTACCAGGTTGTTATATCCGAAGGTTGTTCCCCTTTCCGTTAAAAAAATTTCCTTTGCCCCTCCGTACTTAAGTTTTTCAACTATGTTCTTTGTGTCCCAAGGTGCGAGGAACTGTCCTTTTTTCACATTCACAGCCTTTCCCGTCCTCGCCGCGGAGAGCAATAAATCCGTCTGTCTGCACAGAAAGGCTGGAATCTGAATTATGTCAACAACCTCAGCCACAGGTTCAGCCTGCCAGCTTTCATGAATATCCGTTGTAAGCTTTAGACCGTATTCTTCACCTACCCTTCTTATAATCCTTAAACCTTCATCAATACCCGGACCCCTGTAAGAGTGTATTGAAGTTCTGTTTGCCTTGTCAAAGGAAACCTTAAATACGAACTCAAATTCCCTATACTTTTTCTGCAACGAACATAGATTTTCCGCAACCTCAAAGGTAACCCTTTCATTCTCTATAACACACGGACCCGCTATTATCAGAAATTTATCTTCCTTAATATTTGCCATGATAATATATTATTTCGTAAACAAGGAGGAAAACCAAATGAAAAAAACCCTTGCACTCCTGCCTCTTTTATCATATATGAT
>WFWF01000034.1 GCA_015491275.1 Aquificales bacterium
GAAGAAAAAAGGATGTTCCTTTGCGGATTATTCTTTTATTATCTTGCTGATGGTTTTAATACACTTCTTCAGATTCCGTTATAATTTATTTAGGTAGGAGAGGTGGCCGAGTGGCCGAAGGCGGCCGCTTGCTAAGCGGCAGTAGGGTTAATAGCCCTACCGTGGGTTCGAATCCCACCCTCTCCGCCATTCAAAAGGTATGAACATACTTAAGGAGTATCGTCTTATTCCTCTGGAAGAGGATGATCACAGAATAAAACTCATGGTACCCCCGAATTTCAGAGATGAGGATGTAGAAGAAATAAGGTTTTTAACGGGTAAGGATGTGGAACTTGTGGTTGTTGAGGAAGAGGAGTTTACAAAGGAATTACAGAACAGGCTGTCCATGGAAGAAGTGGTTATTGAATCGGAAGAGGAAGAGATAGGTGATATAAGTAAGGATATACTCTTAGAATCTGAGGACAGTCCTATAGTTAATCTTGTCAATTCGGTGCTTATCAAAGCTTCAACAGCAGGGGCTTCCGATATCCATTTTGAACCTTACGAAGATGAAGCCCTTATAAGGTTGAGACTTGACGGAATACTTCATGATTACCTTAAGGTTCCCAAAACCATGTATGAATCGGTGGTATCGCGTATAAAGGTTATGGCTAACATGAATGTTGCCGAAAAAAGGATACCTCAGGACGGCAGGATAAGAATAAAAATAGGAAGAAAGGAGCTTGATATAAGGGTCTCTACCGTGCCTACCGTTTTGGGAGAAAGGGTTGTGTTGAGACTTCTTGATAGATCGGGTTCCCTTCTTGAGCTTGAAGATCTCGGGCTTGAAGGTGAGGATCTTGAAAAAGTTAAAAACCTTGCAAAAAAACCTTACGGGATAGTCCTCGTTACTGGACCCACAGGGGCGGGGAAAAGTACTACCCTGTACGCCATGCTTCTTTATGTAAAGGGACCCGAAAAAAACATAATAACCATTGAAGACCCGGTTGAATACCAGATTAAAGGTATAAGTCAGATTCAGGTAAATCCGAAGGTGGGTCTTACCTTTGCAAGCGGTTTGAGATCCATACTCAGACAGGATCCGGATATTATAATGGTGGGAGAAATAAGGGATGCGGAGACGGCGGATATAGCGGTTCATGCAGCGCTAACGGGTCATCTTGTGCTTTCAACCCTTCATACCAATGATGCTCCTTCAGCTGTAACAAGACTTGCAGATATGGGTATTGAACCCTTTCTTATAGCTTCTTCCCTTGAGGGTGTGATTGCTCAGAGGCTTGTCAGGAGAATATGCGAAGATTGTAAAGAGGCTTATAAGCCTGCTGTTACAGAACTGGAAGAGTTAGGTTTAAAGGAAGGTGATTATACCTTTTACAGGGGTAAAGGTTGTGATGCATGTCTCGGTACAGGATATAAAGGTAGAATAGGTATATTTGAAGTTCTTGAAATAGATGATGATCTTAAATCTTTGATTATAAAAACTCAGGATGCGGGACCTATAAGAAAACTTGCAAAGGAAAAGGGATTTTTTACCATGATGGAAGATGGTATAAGAAAGGTTATGAAGGGTATAACGACACCTCAAGAGGTTATAAGTGTTATAAAAGAGGTATAAAAGATGATTTATACGGGTATAGATAATACAAAGAGGATCAGTATAAGCTACTCTCCTTTAAAAAAGGAGTGGGAATTTTCGCGGAGGGAGGGAAGGAAAATATATGTTATACCTTCTCATCTTTCCCTTTTAAGGATAGAAAGTACGGATATTAAAAACAAGTACAGCTTAAGGAAGTATCTTGATCTTGAGGTTCGTGAAAAGTACGGAGAAGTCACTTGGGATGTGGAAGTGGATGATGGAACAATGTATCTTGTTATGTTTAAGAATTTTTATACACCCGGGGATTTCTTTGCCCTTGATACTGAGATATTTTCCTTGGCAAGGGTATTAAGGGCAAACGGTAAAAAGGACGGTGTTGTTCTTGATATAGGCTCAAGGAAAACCACCTATGTGGAGGTTGCGGAAGGAAGAGTGGTTAATTACAGGGTGGTTTTAAAGGGCGGTGATTATATAGACGGGATTGTTTCGGAATCTTACGGTATAGATAAAGGCGAGGCTGAAGAACTAAAGAAGGAAAAGGGAGTATCGGATGTTAAGGTCAGGGAGGCTGTGGAAGATATACTTAACTCAATAGGTCATAATTTGAAGGGTAAGGAAATACTTTTGAGTGGTGGCGGAAGTCTTTTGAAGGGTGTGGATAGCTTATTTGATAAGGTTTTTAGAAATGATCACTGTGAACCTCATCTAAATTCCGCCTTCGGAGCATCCCTTAAGTATGTTTACAAAGATAAATCACCCTCTTTCAGGAAGAGCGGGCTTGAACCTTCCGAGCTTAGGAAGATGGCTTTGGTTTCCGGTGTTGCGGGTTTGTTCTTAATTCTATCTTATACCGCTTCAGCCTTTCTGGGAGAAAAAATAGTTAAGGATATAAAGGCATTAGAAAAAAAAGAATTCAAGGAAGCCTTCCCCAACCTTCCTGCGGTATCAGTTTACAGCCAGGTGAAGGGTTTAATCTCCGGTAAGGACAGATTTATGCTTACTAAAAAGATGGAAAAGTTAACGGAAAAATTGAGGAGGGGTGTTGTTATATACAGCATTGAATATGCGGAAGGCAGGCTTATTATTAAGGGTGAGGCGGATGAAAACATCATAAAGCTTATGGAACCCAAATCAATAAGAAAGACACCCAAGGGAAAGGTAGAGTTTGAGATTGAGATCAGATAATAAACTTCTGTTGGTTATAGGGGGACCTACCGCGGTAGGCAAATCCGAAATAGCCTGTTGTGTGGCAAAGGAGATAGGGGGCGAAATAATCAGCGCTGATTCAATGGCGGTTTACAGGTATATGGATATAGGTACCGCAAAGTTAAGGGAGTGCATGAGGGAAGTAAAGCATTACCTTGTGGATGTTGTTGATCCTGATCAGTACTTTGATGTAAAGATGTTTGAAAGGATGGCGTATGGGGCTTATAAGGAGATCATTAATAGGGGTAAAGTTCCAATGCTCGTCGGCGGTACATACCTTTATATACAGGTGTTTTTGTACGGGTTGGCGGAAACACCGGAACCCGATTGGAAGCTGAGGAACAGATTGTATGAAGTTGCAAAAAGAAAAGGTTCCGAGTTTTTATGGCAAAAGCTTTTAGCTGTTGATCCTGCTTATGCGAAAAAGGTACATCCGAGAGATACAAGAAGAATAGTAAGGGCTTTGGAGGTTTTTATAAATTCGGGAAGACCTTTCTCTTCCTTTCACGGATGGAGAGGACCACGCTTAGGATATGTGGGTGTTTATATTAAAAGGAGTTGGAAGAGTTTGAAATCAAGGATAGAAAACAGATTGCTGGACATGATAAAAGGGGGATTGATTGAAGAGATAAGGGGATTGTTGGAAAGGGGAATGTCCCTTACAACCCTGCAGGCTATAGGGTATAAGGAGTTTATACCATATTTGAAAGGGGAGAGGAGTCTTGAGGAGAGTATCAGGGAGGCTATAAAAAACACCTGCGATCAGGCTAAGAGGCAGATAAGGTGGTTCAGGAGACAGGGATGGTATGAGGTTGACCTTGATATTATGAATATAAGGGAAGCCTGTAAAAAGGTGGTGGATATATATGCAGAGGCCGAAAAATATCAGAAGGAAGGCGTACATAGCTAAAACACTTGCAAAACACGGATTCGGTATTCTTGTAATACAGCTCGGTCTCGGCAGGCTTGTACCCTTCCATTGGGGCATTATGGGACATCCGCGCAGAAAGGAACCCTATTCCGCTGCAGAGCATCTAAGAATGGCTTTTGAGGAACTCGGAGCTACATTTATAAAGCTCGGTCAGATTTTAAGTACGAGACCCGATCTGTTGCCCGAGGAATACATTCAAGAGTTGTCAAAATTGCAGGATAAGATACCCCCCTGTCCCTTCGGGGAGATAAAAAGGCAGATTGAGAATGAATTAGGGGAAAAGATTGAGAGCATTTTCTTGGAGTTTGAGGAGACACCCATAGCTTCCGCATCCATAGGTCAGGTCCATAGGGCTGTTTTAAAGGACGGCAGAAAGGTTGCGGTTAAGGTACAGAAACCCGGTGTTGAAAAACAGATAAAGGAGGATCTTGAAATAATAGGGGAGATAGTTGAGCAGGTTTCTGGGCGTGTGGAGATTGCGAGACGTATAGATATTGCCTCCTTTTACGATGAATTTTCCTACATAATAAGGGGTGAGCTTGATTATATAAGGGAGGCAAGGAACGCGGAAACCTTCAGGGAGAATTTCAAGGAAGACGGGGATGTTTATATACCGCAAATTTACTGGGAATTCACAACAAGGAAGGTTTTGACCATGGAGTATGTTGAGGGTATAAAGATAGACAATATTGAGGAACTTAATAAGAGGGGGTACTCGCTAAGGAGCATTGCAGGAAAAGGTGTGGATATATTTATGAGAATGATTTTCAGGGACGGTTTTTTTCACGGGGATCCCCATCCGGGAAACTTTTTTGTGAGGGAGGATGGGAGTATAGCACTTCTGGATTTCGGCATGGTGGGTGTTATAGATAAGGTAACCCGACTTAATCTGTTACAGCTTATAAACGGTGTGGTTAAAAGGGACAGTTCTCTTATGATGGATGCTCTGCTTGACCTCGGCGTTGTGGGTTTTACTGGTAAGGAGTATTTATTAAAAAAGGAGCTGGAAATACTTTTTTCCTACTATACAAGTCTTTCTATAAGGGAGATAAGGATATCCGAAGTTATAAATGAGATTTTCAGATTATCCTACAAATATAATATAAAACTTCCATCCGATCTGTTCTTACTTATGAAAACCATAGCAATGGCGGAAGGACTCGGTAGTAAATTAGATCCGAACTTCAGGGTTATTGATGTTATGGGACCCTATGTTGATAAGTACCGGAGATTGGTTATATCCCCGTCGTTTATAAAGGATGAAATTGAAAGGAACATGTTCCTGCTTATAAAGTCTCTTATGGAGAGTGTGGAAAGATTAAGGAGGATGGTGAAAAGGATAGAAACAGGTAAACTGGAAATGTCTATAAAATATGAAGGAGAAACGAGGTTTATAGAAGATCTCAGAAAGGATTTAAACAGACTCTCTATCAGTATACTTACCCTCGGTTTTATGATAGCCTCTTCCCTTATTATATCCGCCTACAAACCCGAACTGGTCAAAGAGGAATTTGTAATATACTTTGTATCAGCTTTAACCCTTCTTTTCTTCATTACGGTGATACTGAAGATTTGGAGATCGGGAGGTTAATCCGTTTTCTTTTCTTGCTTTTCTTCCTTTTCTTTTTCTTCTTCCTTCTTCAGGCGTTCAAGTTCCTTTTTCGCTCCCTCAATTGCTCCCACCGCAGCGGAAGATGTGAGTTTTACAAGTCCTTGAACCATATCCATAAGCTTTGCTGTTATATCCTTAGCCTTTTCAACGGTTTGCTCTATTGAGAGCTTTTCCTCTTCACCTTCAACCCCGAGCTTTTCTTTTAACTCTTTCAACTCCTTTTCCAATCTTTCAATTTCCTTGCGGAGATCAACCTCTTCCTTATGGGTTTCCTTCTGTTCCTTCTTCTCCTTTGCCATTTTCCAACCCTCCTAAAGGGATATTATAAACGAGACACATTAGCGGGGAATATACTCGTTTATCTCAAGGGTATCCGTTATATTTACCAAGGAGTTCTCTTTGTCTGATCTGAACATAACTATGTCACCCGTTACCGAGTTTATATGAGCTTTTCCTAAGAAGTAACCCTCCGTCGGATTTTTTATATAAAGACTCTTATAAATCTTGTTGAGGGTGCCGAGATGCATTGATTCTGGCGGACACCCCTTTGCGGAAACAAGTAAAATACTGTGTTTTATCCTTTTGTGGGGCGGGGATTCTTTGTAAAAGAGGACACCTCCCCAATACGCACCCTGAAATTCCTTGGATACTGATCCGTCATCCTTTATGTATCCCGCCCTATAGCCCTGACCTCCGTATATGTTGTAGAAAATAAGATTACCCGATGTTCCTATAATCCATAGTGTATCAATCGTACTAAGCAGAAGAGTTTCGGAGCTACCATCCTTGTTTATTGTCTTTAATAGGTTTCCTTCCCTGTAAACAATTTTATTATCAGTTACATTTAACTGGTTTACAGTTTTATCTTCTTTCTTTGGCAAAATATAACACGTTAAATCCGAATAGCTAAATTTTATTATTTTTGTACCTGCCCCTATGTATATGGATGTATCATCTTGGGCAACCTTTATATTTGATGAGGGTAACTCGCATGTACTTGACGGTTTTATCATGGTGTTACCGTCATATATATAGAGCTTGTTTTCAATAACTATGGCTGTATAGAATTGACCGTTATATATATAATTTGCTATCACGCTTGCTGTTGCTATACCCTGTGTGGATGCAAACTCAGCCGGAAGTATGGATGAACATGTTAAACCATTTATATCTACGGTACAACTTTCAAGATCATAGAGGTTATTGTTTTTTTCCTTTAACATGATGAGCTTTCTTATACCGAGAGTCTGGCTGTCTCTAAATACACCCAAGGGAATTTTGTCATTTATGGATATTGGGTTGTCCGCTTCACTCATGTCAAGTCTTATGAGCTTAAGTACATCATTATTGTCCCAGCAGTTTTGATCTGGAGAGGAATAAAAGATATAAAGGGATCTTTCTGGATTTTCATAATCGGGAATAGTATTGTCATCACATATAACCGTGGTTCCGCTTTCCGAAGAAACCTTTAAGGGTGAAGGAGTATCCGATTTTATAAGGCTAAGTTTATACAAGGATTTGTTCTTAAGATATATAATGTACCTTGAGTCAAAATCCGTTATCCTGCCTATGGTGTTGTCATATATTCCGCTTACAAGAATGCGGGGACCAAGAGGCGAGAAAGTTATATTGCTATCTTTAAGTAGTGCTTTTGATGGATTGTTTGGATCTACAAAATAAAGATTTCCTTTTTCATCATAGAAGGATAAGAATTTTTCGCTCGCCTTCTTGAGGGGGGTATAACCCTCATTTAATCTGAAGGCACATAAACTGAGTTCCGTTCTTGTATTTTTATTGCCTATAGGACTGCATGATGCAATTACAAAAAGTGTAAAAAGAATAAACACCCCTTTCATGATTTTTTCTTCTTTTATATATATTCTGCTATTATAATGTTTTATTAAGGTAAATATACCTTATAGTGTTAATAAGAATACCCCTATAACCATCAATATGGTTGCAGGAAAAGCCCTTTTTATCTTCTCCTTAAAAAATATTTTCCCGTATATAACGCCGAATATCATGGAGATCCTTTCTGCTGAAGCTACATAAGAGGACGGCGCAAAGGTCAGAGCAAGATTGTATGACAAGCCCCCCAAGGAAAAGAGGATGCCTATGGGTACTATATATTTTGATTTGTAGTTGCTTACTTTTACAAGTTCTTTTTTTCTTACAAAAGGTAAGAGTCCCAAGGACATAACTACGCAATAGTACCATGTGAAGAAGAAAGAGTTGCTATGAACTATTGCATATTTTCCTATTGCTACATTTATGCCGTAGCAGAAGGCGGATAGGATCATATAAAATATGCCCCTGTCTGGTGAAGTTAAAGTTTTAAGTGAACCGCCCGTTATTATGAAGGAGCCTGATATTATAAGAAGTATTCCTGAGATTCCTTTACTGTCAATGGTTTCATCAAGCAGAAAGAAACCCCCAAGTGCGGAGAAAATGGGTATGAAGGAGAGGAATGGTACAGCTTCGGATAAGGGGGAGAACTTTAGTGCTTTTATAAAAAAGATGGATCCCGCTATCTCTAAGGGTAGCCAAAATAGGGTGCTTATAAGCAATTCTTTGGAAGGATCCCATAGCAGGAAACCCAAAGGTAATGTGAATAGTGTACACAGGGGAAATCTTATCCATAGAATAAAGTTTTCATCGTAGCCTTTTAAGATGCTCTTTTTATTGAATATATCGTTGGTTGACCAAAAGAAGGCTGAAAGAATAGCTAGGAATATGCCCGTTTCCGTCAACCTTGTCTTCCTTATATGTGAGCTATTATAATCCTTACCTTTTTTGTAAAATAGACAGAAATGAGAAAGGGTAGAGGAAAAAGGGAATTAAGGCAGATAAGGATAATAAGGGATTACCTTCTTTATCCGGAAGGGTCCTGTCTTATTGAATGCGGAAATACAAAGGTAATATGCGCCGCTTCCATTACGGACACGGTTCCCCCTTTCCTGAAGGGTAAAAATCAGGGTTGGATTACCGCGGAGTACTCAATGCTACCGAGGGCAACCGCAACAAGAAATCTGAGGGAGTCCGTTCAAGGTAAAATTGGGGGAAGAACTCATGAAATACAACGGATGATAGGGAGGGCTATGAGAAGCGTGGTTGATCTTACCAAGATAGGAGAGAGAACCATATGGATTGATTGTGATGTTATACAAGCTGACGGCGGTACGAGGACCGCTTCTATAACGGGTGCCTTTGTTGCTATGGCGGATGCCCTCATAAGGATATATGAGGAAGGTTTAATTTCTCAGGTTCCCTTAAGGGACTTTGTTGCAGCGGTTAGTGTGGGTATAGTAAACAACGATATATTGCTTGATCTTGATTTTGATGAGGATTCATCCGCTCAGGTTGATATGAATGTGGTTGCGACGGGCTCGGGCAGGCTTGCGGAGATTCATACAATGGGAGAGGAACACACCTTTTCAAAGGATCAGTTTGATGCCATGCTTTCGGTAGCCCTTGCAGGAATAAAACAGATAATAGAGCTACAGAGGGCTTTTTATGAGGTTTCCCCCAGTATCAATTACTGGAAGAAAAAACCGATAAAAGAAGCAAGACTTTGATGAGAGTTGTTTTCTCCGCCCTTCTTATTTTCTTTGCGGGATGTACACCAGCTGTGAGACAGGCTGTATTGCCCAAAAGTAGTAATGATGTTTATATTGTTAAAGAGGGGAGCTTTTACTTCACACCGGAAGAGGAAAAGTTTATTGTAAAGGAAGCCAAGCATCTGGGTATCAGGGTTCCGGACAGGAAGGAGATAAAGAGATTCCTGCAAACCTATCTAAAAAATAAAAGGTATTTAAAGGGTATATTTGAAAGGGCTAAACTGTATATGCCCGTGATAAAACCCATATTAAAGGAGTACGGATTACCGGAGGAGCTTGCTTATCTCCCCGTTATTGAAAGCGGATTTAACCCCTTTGCAAGGTCTCCCTCCGGTGCAGTGGGTTTATGGCAGTTCATGCCTTCTACTGCTAAAAAATACGGCTTGAAAATTAACAAATTTGTGGATGAAAGGAAGGATGTTATTAAATCTACTCATGCTGCGGCAAAGTATTTGAAGGATCTTTACGAGGAATTTGGTAACTGGGAGCTTGCATTGGCAGCCTACAACTGCGGTGAGGGTTGTGTGAGAAGGAGAACTGAGGGAAAGAGTTTTTGGGAGAAAAAAAGGAATCTGCCTCCCCAGACGAGGAGATATGTACCCGCTTTCTTTGCAATCCTTCTTATAGCAAGGGATGCAGAGAGGTACGGTATAAATGTGGCTGAAGATCATGCTACAGGTGTCCAGAGTACTGAATTTGAGAAAATGGTAACCGTAGAGGATATATTAAGTGAATTCAATATTGATGAAGGATTGTTCAGGGATTTAAATCCTCACATAAAGGGCGATTTTATCCCTCCGGGCACATTTGTTTATTTACCCAAGGAGTAAATTATGCTTAATACTTTTATCTTAGCGGGCGGTCTAAGTAAGAGGTTCGGTAGCAACAAGCTTTTATATATACTTAACGGTAAAAGACTTATTGATATAGTGGTTGAAAACGCCCGTCCTTTCAGCAGGAATGTTTATCTTGTTGTTAAGGAAAAGGAACTGTATCAAGATGTTGATTGTGACGGTATTTTAACGGATGTTTTTGAGGAAAGGGCATCAATAATAGGTTTATTTACCGCACTTCTTAAGTCGGGCGGTGAAGATATCCTCGTACTCAGCGGTGATATGCCCTTTGTAGATTATTCAACCGTCAGTTTATTATTCAAGGAACATTTTCTAAATTACACTATATTTAAGGTAAATGATATTACTTATCCATTCCCCGGTATATACAGTTATTGTTTAACTTTGGATCTTTACAGATTTATAAAGGGGAGCGGCAGGAGTATAAAGGAATTTTTAAAACATGTTAACGGAAAAGTGATAGAGACAAAAGAATCCGCGCACTTTTTGAACATTAACAGAAGAGAAGATATTGAACTATTCAACAAGCTCAAGATTTGAGAATATGAAGGGTATTTCGTAATTTGCGGATTCTTCTGAATCGGATGCGTGTATTGCATTCTTACCCTTGTCTGTCCCGTAAAGAGCTCTTATGGAGTTGGGTGCGATTTTTCTTGCCTCTTCGCTGTCCGTCGGACCTATAATTTCCCTGACCCTGCTTATAGCTTTTTCCCCTTCAAGTACACATGCAACAACGGGACCAGATGTCATAAATTCAACAAGCTCTTCATAAAAAGGTCTATCCTTGTGAACAATGTAAAACTTCCTCGCCTGATCTTTTGTGAATTTAAACATCTTCAATCCTATAATTTTGAATCCCTCTTCAATAAACCTGTCTATTATTTTACCCGTAGCTCCCTTTCCTACCGCATCCGGTTTTATGATTATGAGTGTTCTTTCCATTAGGTTAACCTCCCTTCACGGTAATTAGTTTTTCCAGCTGTCTCTTGACCGAGGCGTCTATTACAAATCCGTGGGTTTTAAATATGAATCCGCCTATTATATCCGGATTTTCCTCAACTTCAAGGTCTATCTTTCTCCCTATTTTCTCCTCTACTATTTTACTCAGCCTTGATATGGTTTTCTTGTCAACTTTGTGACCTATTATTAGTTTTCCATGAGAAAGCTTCATTATCTTTTCCGTTTCATGCTCAAACATTCTGCTTACATCCGGAATAACGGAGAAGGCATTGATTGACACTATGTATTCAAATATTTCCTTTATATCCTTCGGTAACCCGCTTTTATTCATCAGCCCTTCTATAAGGGCAACCTTTTTTTCATGGGGAATGGAAGGGTTGATCATGAAATTTCTGAATTCTCTGTTTTTCTTGTAAAGGGTTGATATTAAATTAAAAAAGGACTGGGCATTAATAAACACATCTTTCTTCTTTGGAAGCTTACCTATTATGAGTCTTGTTATCTTTCTTGCAAGTTCAATATTCCTTTTCATTACTTGCTTTCCCCCTTAAGGGCTTTTATACTCCTTTCAATGTATTTCTTCTGGACATTTTTATCCCTTAACAATTCCCTGAGGGTGTTTTCCGCTATCTCAGTAGCCTTTTGTATTCCGTAAAGTGCAAGCTCTTCCTTTGCCCTCTTTAGTTCTATATTTATGGCTTCCCTTGTTTTTTCTTTTAATCTGTTGGCAATTTCTTCGGATTCTATCCTTGTTTTTTCAATTTCTTCTTTTGCTGATGCTTCCGCAAGTTTAATTGATTCCTTTTTCTTTATTTTTGCCTCTTCAAGTTCCCTTTTTGCCCTTTCAAGATCTTTGCGTGCCTCTTCTACTTCTTTGTGAGATTCTTCAAGTTTTTCTGTCAAGGATTTCCAGAAGTTATTAAAGGCTTCACTTACGGGTTTCCTGCTGAAAAAGAAAACTATAGCAAGGAAAAGGGCTATATTGAAACCCTTCCAGAAAATTTCCAAGGTATGGTTTGTGTGCTCCTCCGCCCCGTAAGAAAGGCCGAAAGATATGAAGAGTATTAAAATGAAACTCATGCAACCTCTCCCATAATCTTTTTGACTATCTCATCCGCTATATCTTTTATGACTTTTTCCATTTTTTCCTTCTCTTCCTCAAGAGATTTTCTGATTAATTTAACCTTTTCCGCTAACTCTTTATTTGCCTCTTCTTCCGCCTTTGAAATAATTTCTTCTCTTATTTTGCTCGCTTCCCTTTTTGCCTCTTCGTACACCTTACTTACTTCTTTCCTTGTTTCCTCCATTATCTTTGCTATTTCTTTGTTTATCTCTTCCGCTTCTCTTCTGAGCCTTTCCGCCCTGTTATAGTTATCCCTTATTATGTTTTCCCTTTCTTCCATGGCGAGGGTGTAGGGTCTTACAAAAATGGCGGATACTAACCCCACAAAAATTAAAAATAGAACACCTTGGACGAAAAGGGTAAGGTTGGGAATTACACCTACATCCATCTCCTTCTCCCGAAATGTGCTCTTTATTATAACACAATCCTTGTAGAATTATTTGGATAGATGGCTATGTTAGAGGGTATTGTAGTAAGAAGGGAGGCTCAGAGGATAGATGTACTCTCGGAAGGCAAGGTTTTAAAGGGAATACCGAAGGGTAAAGTAAGAACATCGGAAAGGATATATGCTGGAGACAGAGTTGCGGGTTATATAGAGGACGGGGGTATCTTTGTCATTGAAGAGGTGAAGAAAAGAAAAAATCTGCTTGTAAGACCTCCGGTTGCGAATGTGGACCGTGTGATCATAGTATCAACTATAAAGGAACCCGAGTTTAATAACTTTATGCTTGATAACCTGTTGGTTGTATATGAAAGGGAGGGTGTGGGTATATATATTGTTTTTAACAAGGTGGATATTTTGGATAGGGAGGGGAAAGAAGAGTTAAAAAGATGGATTGATATATATGAGAAGGCGGATTACAGGGTGTTGACTGTCAGTGTTATAACGGGGGAGGGTTTGGAAGAGTTTTCTGATATATTTGAGCCGGGTATCTATGCTTTTGCAGGACCTTCCGGTACGGGCAAAAGCTCCCTTATCTCCGTTATAAGCGGTATTGATCTGAAAAGGGGAGAAGTGAGCAGAAAAACGGGTAGGGGCAAACATACCACAACGGGTGTAAGCCTTTTAATGCTTGAAGGAAATGTGTTTGTTGCGGATACGCCGGGTTTCTCAAAGGTTGATGCCTTGAGGTTTATTGACCGGGAGAATATAAAGGATTACTTCAGGGAATTCCGTGGTTACACTTGCAAATTTAGGGATTGTTTGCATGCAAAAGAGGAAGGATGCGGTGTAAAGGAGGCTGTTAGTAAAGGGGAGATTTCAGTGGAGAGATATGAAAGTTACTTGCGCATTATTTCATAAACTCCCTCCCCTCCTCCCCCTACCCCAAAGGAGGTGGGACGAGGTGCTACTCCCCGATACTTTTAATATAAGATCGGCATTTAAATTTTTGTAATTTATATGTGAATTTATGTGAATATTTTATTGTGTCTTTGTTTAATCCTTTAATTCCTTCAAAATTGCGAGCTGTCTTTCCATAATATAGTCATTTACCGCTTCTTCTTGATGAATATCAAGGTTCAGTTTTATACCTATTCTGAAGGTACCTTCTGCTAAGGTTACATATCTTACTTCTCCTTCAGCTGTTATTTCCCCTTTCGGAAGTTCAAAAAATACTATCACAAGGTCATCCTTTTTAAGGTCATCCTTATCCTTTACAAATACTCCCACACCTCCTACAGATATATCTGCCATGAGTCCTTCCGCCTTCCATTCTCCTTTGCGTATCTTTACCTTGGTAGGCTTTTCCGGTTCAACCCTTACATGTTGCCTTTTGTCCTGCGGTAGTTCAACGAAACCTATTACATCAAGTTCTATTATTTCCTCAACAATGTTCATATTTATTATCCTTGAAGCTATGGTTTCCGCTACACTGCCGTGCCTTATATAAACCCTGTCTCCTATGCTGAAGGCTTTTATATGTATTGTTTTTACTCTAAAAAACCTATCAACTATTTCAAGTATTTGTGACTTGCAAGCTACGGGCATTTCCTTATAAAAGGTAAGAATAATTATATTTGCATAGCCCCTTTCATAAAATTTCCTCAACAATTTAAGAATTACTTCCTTTTCTCCCTTTATTACCTCTTCTTCCGTACCCTTTACATCACTTCTGAGTTCACTAATATACTTTGAATACGCCTTTTCCATGGTTTCAAAGTAAAGATCAATTAAACTTATGAGGGCTTTTATTCGTTTATAACCCTCTTCCCTTTCCGCCACGAGGTCAATATAGTCTTTTACCATCTTAAGGAGCGGTTTAGTTATAGGTTTTTTGAAATCAATCTCATGGTGGGCTAGTTTGTAGGTAAGATTATAAAGTTCTTCAAGGGGATCCTTTTTGAAAGAAAAAAGTAGTATGTAAAGTTTATCAACAAGGGGTTGCAGGCTTTTTAGTCCGAGGAGGGGATTTTTTTCATCCTTTGCATTTTTTATGAATTCTTCCCTGAATTTATCTTTATAATTTATAAAGAACTCTTCGTCCTGTTTTAAGATGCTTGCCAGCTGTTCAAAATTCATAAGTATTCCCACACATCTATATCACTGCCCGACGGTTTTTTATATATGCCCTTTGCGGTATTGAATATTATTTCCGCTACCCTTTCGGGATGGACGCCTTGAAAGTTCGTCATCCTTGTGGCGGTCATACCCGGGTTTACGCAATATATCTTGAGGGAGGGAATTTCTTGTGCCAAAGCCTGGGTAAATCCTCTTAACCCAAACTTGGTTGCGCAATAAACGGTCAGGCTTTCAAAACCCGCCTTCCCCGCCCCGCTTCCTATGTTTATGATCATCTCCTTTACAAAAGGAAGCATGAGTTTCGTCAATTTTATCAACCCTTCAAGATTGACCCTAATTTGATTTTCTATGTCCTCAAAGGATTGTTCCTTCAAGGGTTTCCATACAACAACACCCGCATTGTTTATCAGGATGTCTATGTAACCATATTCCTTTTTCATATTTTCAACGAGATTCTTTATGCTTTCATTGTCCCTTATATCAAGGTGAAATACAGATACTCCGCCCGCTCCCAATTTTTTACATCCTATGGCTGTTTCATGGGCTTCCCTCTCACCCATGTTGTAGGTTATTATTATCCTCGCTCCTTCTTTTGAAAACCTGTAAGCGGTGTATCTTCCTATTCCCACACTTGATCCTGTAATGAGGACAATTTTATTTTTCATCCCTTACTTAGAATTTTACTCTTTTGGTAAAATTAACTTGTTAATTTTTTATCGGGGGTTGCTCATGAAGCTTCATGAACATCAGGCAAAAGAAATTCTTGCCAAATACGGACTTCCCGTGCCTGAGGGTAGGGTTGCCTTTTCCCTCAAAGAAGCTGTTGAAGTAGCGGAGGAACTCGGTGAGTTTCCCCTCGTGGTAAAGGCACAAGTTCACTGCGGAGGAAGGGGAAAAGCGGGAGGTGTAAAGATTGTAAAGGACATGGAAGAGCTTAAGGAAGCGGTTGAAGGTCTGCTCGGTACCGTCCTTAAAACCTTTCAGTGCCCCGAGGGTAAACCCGTTAACAGGGTATGGATAGAAAAGGCTACCGCCATAGATAAGGAATACTATCTCGGAATAACCCTTGACAGATCTTCAGAGAAGCATGTTCTTATAGCATCCGCATCGGGGGGTATGGAGATTGAGGAGGTGGCGAAGGAGGATCCTACCGCCATAATCACTGAGGTGATTGATCCCGTTGTTGGGCTTATGCCTTATCAGTTGAGGAGGGTTGCCTTTAATATAGGTTTGCCCGTTAAGGAGTTTGTCAACATAGGGATGAAACTTTACAGGATATATGAGGAGCTTGATGCTTCTCTTGTGGAGATAAATCCTCTTGTTACGGATAAAAACGGCGGTATAGTTCTTCTTGATGCAAAGATAGATGTGGATGATAATGCCCTTTTCAGACACAAGGATATGGAAGAAATTGAGGATAAAAGTCAACTTGATCCTTTAGAGGTTGAAGCTAATAAGTACGGTCTTAATTACATAAAACTTAAAGGAAATGTGGGGTGCATGGTTAACGGGGCGGGTCTTGCCATGACAACCATGGATATAATTAAGCTTGCGGGCGGAGAGCCTGCAAACTTCCTTGATGTGGGCGGGGGTGCAAATGTTGAGCAAATATCCAATGCCTTCAGGATACTGACAGCGGATAAAGATGTAAAGGCTGTATTTGTTAACATATTCGGAGGTATCTTAAGGTGTGACAGATTGGCACAGGGTCTTATAGAGGCTGTGAGGAATGTTAAGGCGGATATTCCCATAGTTGTGAGGATGGAAGGCACCAATGTGGAAGAGGGTAAAAGGATGCTTAAGGAATCGGGTTTGAACTTTGTTAGTGCGGATGATATGTGGGACGGTGCAAAGAAAGTTGTGGAGCTTGCAGGGAGGTATGAATAATGTCCATTATAGTTGATAAGAATACTAAGGTTGTTGTTCAAGGAATAACCGGGAAAGAGGGATCATTCCATGCCCTGCAATGTAAAAACTATGGTACTAAGGTTGTTGCGGGGGTTACACCGGGGAAGGGTGGTCAGGAGGTAGAGGGTATTCCAGTTTTTAATACGGTTAGGGAAGCTGTTGAAGAGACTGGAGCCAACTGTTCCCTTATATTTGTTCCCGCTCCCTTTGCTCCCGATGCAATTGTTGAGGCGCTGGACAGCGGTATTTCTGTAGTTGTATGTATAACGGAAGGCATCCCAGCCCATGATATGGTGAAGGTTAAGGACTATTTGAAAAAGAATTATCCAGAGTCTATCCTTATAGGTCCGAACTGTCCCGGTATTATAACGCCTGGCGAAGCCAAGGTGGGTATTATGCCCGGCCATATCTTCAGGAAGGGAAGGGTGGGGATAGTATCCCGTAGCGGTACCCTTACCTATGAGGCGGCTTATCAACTTACAAGGGTGGGTCTCGGTCAGTCAACCGCGGTAGGTATAGGAGGTGATCCTGTTCACGGGCTTTCCCACAGGGAAGTTATTGAGATGTTTAATGAAGATCCGGAAACTGAAGCAATCCTTCTTATAGGTGAAATAGGTGGTACGGAAGAAGAGGAAGCTGCGGAGTATATTGACAGATATGTTGACAAACCCGTTTTTGCATATATTGCGGGTATAACCGCACCCCCGGGTAAAAGGATGGGACATGCGGGGGCTATAATAACGGGAGGGAAAGGAACCGCTAAGGCAAAGATGGAGGCATTAAAGGAAGCGGGGGTTTATGTTATAGAAAACCCCGCCTTTATAGGAGAGACGGTGGCAAGGACCTTGGGTGTGCTTGAGGCATCTCAGGAGAAGAGAACGTGCGAAGCAGATTAGAGAGGTTGAGCGATAAGGTAGTTATAGTAGGTGCCCAATGGGGTGATGAGGGAAAGGGTAAGATAGTAGATCTTTTATCCGCGGACTATGATATAACCGTAAGATATCAGGGAGGAAGTAATGCGGGTCATACGGTAATCCTCGGCGGTGAAAAGTTTATTCTTCACCTGCTACCTACGGGCATACTCCAGGAGGGTACGAAGGGTATAGTGGCTCAGGGTATGGTTATAGACTTGGAAGTTTTGAATGAGGAAATAGAAGATATAGAGAGTAGGGGGATAAGAATAAGGGACAGACTCATGATAAGTGATAGGGCTCATCTGGTACTACCTTATCATAAGCTCCTGGACAAATTGTTTGAAAGGAAAAAAGGTATAGGAACAACATTGAGAGGGATAGGACCAGCTTATATGTTCAAGTACGGAAGAAGAGGTATAAGAATATCTGATCTTGAAGATGAAAAAAGAGCCTTTAATCTTGTTAAGGACAATATTGAATTTACCCGTGAGCTGTGTGAAAAGGTTTACTGCGAAACCTTTGATTTGAATGTGGATGAGATATATGAAAAGACAATGGATCTTTACCGCAGAATAGAAGAGTTGGTTGGGGATGTTTCCCTGTTCCTTTTGAATACCAAGGAAAGCATCCTTTTTGAAGGTGCTCAGGGAACGATGCTTGATATAGACATGGGTACATATCCTTTCGTAACTTCATCCAACGCTTCCGCACTCGGTTTGACTAACGGTACTGGATTACCGCCGAGTTTTTTCAGTGATGCCTTTGTTATAGGTGTGTCAAAGGCTTACACAACAAGGGTGGGCGGAGGACCTTTCCCCACGGAGCTTTTCGGAGAAGAGGCAGAGAGAATAAGGGAATGGGGTAATGAGTACGGTTCTACTACCGGAAGACCGAGGAGATGCGGATGGTTGGATCTTGTTGCCCTTAAACATGCGGTTCGTGTTAACGGATTAAGGGGAATAATACTGACAAAGCTTGATGTCCTTGATAATCTTGATGAGATAAAAGTTTGTGTTGCCTACGAGTGTGATGGTGTCAATATGGATTACTTTCCTGCTTCCCTTTCTCTTCTTGAGAGATGTAAACCGGTTTATAAAGTTTTTAAAGGTTGGAGAAAAAGTACAAGGGGGCTCAAGGACCCCAACGGACTGCCCGAAGAGGCTGTGGATTATATCCATTTTATAGAGGAATACACCGGTGTACCTATAATATTGCTCTCAACGGGACCGGAAAGGGAAGAGTATATAAACCTGTATGAAAGGGCGAAGGCGTGAAGAATGGTAAAAAGAGAATTCTCCGCGGGCGGAGTTCTATTTAAGGGTGATGAGGTACTTCTTATAAAAAATCCCTCGGGCAAGTGGACCTTTCCTAAGGGGAATATTGAGGAGGGTGAAAGACCGGAGGATACTGCTGTAAGAGAGGTTGAGGAGGAAACGGGTATAAAGGGTAAAATTGTTAAACCTTTGGGAGATATAAAGTATTGGTATATGTTGAAGGGTGAAAGGATTTTTAAAAAGGTTGTGTACTATCTTATGGAGTACGAAGGGGGAGAGCCTTTACCTTCTTGGGAAGTTCAGGATGCAAGATTTTTTCCAGCGGAGGAGGTTAAGAAATTACTTAAATATAAGGGTGATAGGGAAATATTTAAAAGGGCTTTGGAAGAAAAGGCTAAACCTTTTCATTAGGAGGACTCACTTCATCTATGGGGGGTTCTCCCGTTATCACTTCGGGATTCTGTACGCCGAAATATTTGTAAACGGTTGAAACTATGGAAAAAGGTTCAAACTGATAGCTGTCGCTCGTAGGTATTATAAATAGTCTGTTATTTTCACCCCTGCCGGTTGCCTGCGTCCTTCCTACGAGCTTACCGAGAACCCTGCCGTTTATTCCCCATCCTCCCGCGGTATAGAAGTTCTGAGTATTTCCGTGATCCCATCCCATTGAATTGTTAAGGTTTGCATTTCTGCCGAAGTCACCGAAGGCATTTATTACCACCCTTCTTGCCCTTTCCCTTTTAGTCTGGGGATTGTTGGTATCAAGGTAATACCAGTAAAGGTGCTTTACCGCACATCTTATAGCCCTCATAAGCATGGACATCCTCGTTTTGTATCCGTCTATGGCATCCGAATGGTTGTCCCAACTGCTTAACCCTCCGTTTCCTACACTTATGAATACTGTATCCTCATTTTCTATTGCAAGGGTTACCGCTACCTTCAGGAATTTAGCCATTGGATTGCCTGCGGGATATGTTAATCTTCTTGATGCATCAATGTCGGGATCATAGTTTCCTTGACCTTGCGGATCGTTGGTTGCATTAGGATCCGGACTGAAAGGAAGGGATGCATCTATATTTTGAAGTTTTGTTTCAACAAATTGGGCTA
>WFWF01000035.1 GCA_015491275.1 Aquificales bacterium
GGGTGATTGTAGCAACTGACAGTGAAGAGATAAAAAGTGTGCTTTACGATCTCCCCCTTGAGGTTATTATGACACCGAAAGATATAAAGTCTGGGACCGACAGGGTAGCCCATGTGGTAAGGGATATGGATGTGGACCTTGTTATAAATTACCAGGGCGATGAACCTTTTGCATATAAAGAAGATATAGATAGGATTTTTGCGGAACTTGAATATAACGATGTGGTAACCGTAGCGGTAAGGGAAAAGGGAAAGGTTGAAGATCCCAACAATGTAAAGGTAGTAATTGACAGTCACAACATGGCGCTCTACTTCTCAAGGAGTCCCATACCCTATTTCAGAAATAAAATAGAAGACAGTTTCTACCCCTTAAAGCATGTGGGTATCTACGGCTTCAGGAAACACATATTGTTGGAATTCACCCAGATGCCTCAGGGACACTTAGAGATTATTGAAGGTTTAGAACAACTCAGACTCCTTGAAAGAGGTATAGGTATAAAGGTAATACTTACAGACAATTTCTACCACGGTATTGATACAGAAAAGGACCTTGAAATTATAGAATCTTTACTGCGGGAAGGTTCTTAACAATACTCTTTATAAGTTCAATATTAAGGGAATGACCTCCGTTGTATGAAACTATCTTCCCCCTTATGGGTGCTCCGAGGAGATAAATATCCCCTATAAGATCAAAAACCTTATGTCTTAAGGGTTCATCCGGATACCTTAACCCTTCTTCACTGTGAATACCTTCTTTACCTATTATAAGCACATTTCTTGTAGATCCCCCCTTTCCATATCCCCTCTCAAGTATGGTATCAACATCCTCAAGATAGCAGAATGTTCTTGCTTTAACTATATCCTCGGGATCATCACCTTTGTAAGTGAATATATCTCCGCAGTCAATATAGTTAATATTGCCTTTATATGTAACCTCAAAAGAAACGGAGGGATGAGCCTCAATATAGCATCCGTATTCCCCTACCCTTACATATCCCCTTAAGTCTATGGGTTCAATATAAACGCCGGTGTCAACAATCTTATCCTTCAGCATCATATAAAACTCATATCCGCTACCGTCCATAATGGGGACTTCAAATCCTTCCAAAAATTCAACAACCGCATCGCTTATACCCAAAAGGTGAAAAACCGCAAGCAGATGCTCAACCGTTTTAACCGTAACCCCTTCCCTTTCAAGATCCGTGGACATTACGGTGTTTGATACATACTCAAAGGAGGCGGGGATCTCAATACTCTTTAGATAAAACTTTATACCCTCACCCGGCTCCGCGGGATGCACAAGTATGCATGACCTTTCCCCCGAGTGGATACCTACACCTTTAAAGTCTACTATGTCCGAAACTGTTTTCCTGTTCATATCCGTTTTTTTATATATCAAGAACTGTGCCATATATCCGCCAGATACTGTGCAACCGCCTCCATGCTGGGTTTTGAAGGGGTTAAAACATTTTCAATGCCGTAATCCCTTAAACAGGATTTGGTAGTTTTGCCAATTGAAACTATAAGGATGTCTTGCAAATCTATGTTACCCCTACAGTTTTTTAAATTTTCAAAAAATCCAACAACAGCGGAAGGACTTGCAAAAACTACCGCATCAACTCTATTCACCCTGCAAATGAATACTGAAGGCTTGTAATAAATATTGAATGTTTTATAAACGGGAAAGGGAAAAACAGTAAAACCCATCCTGCGCAGGCATAAAATAGCCTCTTCCCTTCCCGCTTCAGCCCTCGGTATCCATACAATCCCTCTCTTTTGTGTTTCCATAATCTCACATATGCCCTCAGCCCTCTGATCCTTAGGTACCAAAGAGACCCCGTAGCCCTTATCCTCAATAAATCTTCGCGTCTTCTCACCCACCGCTATTATAATCGTACTCGCGGGAATTACCACCCTCTTCTCAAAGTACTCAAAAGCCCTCTTACTCTGGAACACTATATAATCTGGACTCCTATCCGGGCAGGAAAAGGGTATATCCACAGTTTTTATAAGTGGCAATTTTACAATCCCCATACCCCTCCTTAGAAACTGTATCTTGTCCCTTTCTATATCACTTATCTCCCGTGTAAGGAGCACTCTCCTTTTCAAACTTCAAACTCCTTCTCAAGCTTTCTTATTTCCTTGTTGTAGGTTTCCCTGCTTATCTCTCCCTTTATCAGTCTGTTTGAAAGTATATTAAACTTCTCTTCTATTTCCTTCAGTTTTTTTATCTTATCCTCTTTGAATCCCAAAAGTTCCCCGAAGAGTATGGTGTCTTCTCTTTCATAAGATTTAATAAGCCTGCATATATCCTTTATGTTCCTTTCCGTTATAGCCTTCTTTATGGCTGATTCCATATTAAGGATCTCTTCAAGGGATCCGAATTTTTCTATATAAAAAGCCTCTTTCTCCCCAACCTTACCCGATATAACATACCTGTCCTCTTCAATTCTGAAAAGTTCAACAACCATCTTCTTTTTTTCTACCTCAATCGTATCGTGGAATATCTTAAGCTTACCCTTCCTCTTCTTTTCCTCGCTCAACATATAATCCCTGAAGGTTTGTCCTCCGAATACGGTTATTATTTCCTTTCCGTATTCCTCCGCCCTCTCAACGAGATACAAGCTGACATATTTCAACAGCTCCCGGTTAATATCCTTAGCCCTCAGGGTATGGCTTAGGATAATGTCCATCCTCTCATTTTCGAAAACAATACCGAAAGCACCTGCCTTTAAGGATGTATTTTCAGTAAGAAGAAACCTTAAAAGCTCATTCTCTGGAGACAAGCCAAAAGCAACAAAGGATGTTATAAGTATATAAATATCATCATCCTCCCTGTAAATCTCAACGCTTAGTGCGGTTG
>WFWF01000036.1 GCA_015491275.1 Aquificales bacterium
CTACAAACGATGATGTTAAAGAATTAAAGAAGGTCGTTGAAGATATAAGAAGGGAACTTAAGGAGATAAAGGGGAAAAAGGGTGATTCTTCCCTCTCCCTACCGCAAGATTGGAGGAACTTTCTCATAGTGGGTATCGCTATTTTTGCCTCACTTTTCCTTTTTATGTTCATAATGCTTATTCTTATCTTTAAAAATATAAGAAAGGCAAACGGGGATGTTATGCGTGTATTCCTTGAAATGATAAATGCATTAAAAATCCTTAACTTACTGAACAGAGGTAACATTGTAAGGATGGAAAATGGTAAATTGATGGTATGGGATGAGGAGGAAAGAAAGTGGAAAGTGGTAAAATAAGATTACATGATGGAGGGAATATTAAGGGAAGCGGAACAGGATATGAAAAAAAGTGTTTCATACTTTAAGAATGAAGTTACGGGCTTAAGAACGGGAAGGGCGTCATCCGCACTTGTTGAGGATGTGAAAATTGAATACTACGGGTCAAAGGTTCCCATAAAGCAGATTGCATCCATAACCGTACCGGAACACAGTCAGATAATGATCCAAGTGTGGGACAGCAATGCAATCCCTTCTATTGAGAAGGCTATAATGGAGCAGCTGAACTTGAATCCCAATACTCAAGGTAACACCATAAGAATAAATCTTCCTCCCCTTACGGAGGAAAGGAGAAGGGAACTTGCAAGGTATCTAAGTAAACTTGCTGAAGAGGCAAGGGTCGCTGTAAGAAATATAAGGAAGAGGGCTAAAGAAAAGATTGAAGACTTGGAAGGTATTTCTGAAGATGAAAAGAAGCGGTTTCTTGAAAGGTTGCAGAAGTTGACGGATAAGTATATTCAAGAGATAAATGAGATAGCGGAAAGAAAAGAGGAAGAAATAATGCAAGTTTGATTTACTTAACCTCAACCCTGTTTCTTCCCTTTCTTTTGGCAAGGTAAAGGGCTTCATCCGCCCTTTTTATGAAGCTTTCCTTATTATCCGTGGGCAGGAACTCGGTAACACCGAGACTTACGGTAACATGATCCACATACTTAAACCTGTGATTGGCTATCAACCTTCTTATCTTTTCCGCGAGTATCCTCGCTTGCTCCTTGTTTATATTGGGAGCCAAAATTACAAATTCTTCTCCACCCCACCGTGCAAATATATCTGTTGATCTTATATTGTTTTTAACAAGATTGGCTATCTCCATCAGAACACTGTCACCAATAAGATGTCCGTAGGTATCGTTTATGCTTTTGAAATGGTCAATGTCAAAGATTATAAGTGAAAGCGGATTTCCGTATCTCCTTGCCCTTTCTATTTCATAATCAAGGGAGCTTTCAAACTTACTTCTGTTGTATATCTTTGTCAGGGAATCTGTTATGGAAAGCTGTTCTATCTTCTTTACATACCTTTCTAACTCCGCCTTTAAGGAGTTTATTTCATCTATTTTCTTTCTCAATTTATACTGAGTTTCCTGCATAGGTGTTTGATCATGTATGACTATAAGGGCGAGTCCTTCCTCGGGGGACAGGGGAAATATGGAAACATCCTGTTGCATAAATTTGTAAATGGGGTTAGTTACCTTTTTCAGAGGGATTTTAAGAAGATAACCCTTGACGGAAGCCAAAAGAAAAGTGGTGCTTTTTAGGGCAAAAGCGGTTTTTATTTTTCTTATTAATGATTCCTTGTCAATATCGGGAAATAATTCGTCCAATCTTTTACCTTCCGCTTCCTCCTTCGGGATTTTAGTATGGGTTTCAAGCCACGAGTTCCAAAAATATATCCTTAGATTTTCATCAACTATTGCTATACCGAGATCAAGAAGATCTAATATATAGCAGTCTTTAAAGCCCTTTTCATCCATCCCCTACTCCAGCATAGAATTTATTTTTTCCTTTAAAAGCTTAAAGGAGTCTTCCTTCATAAGGATAAATAAGAATCCCTTTATATTCTCCTTTTCAAATTCCAAAAGGGTGCTTATGACGATAACCTTGCTGTAGTTATTTGAAAAATCATGCTGTTTAAGAATACCGTCAACGGATATTAGATCTATTGATGGGGGTGAAAATCTTACTTTTACACCCATAAGCTCAGCAAAACTTCTTATAAAGGAAGAAGTAAGTATATTTGTAAGCTCAAGGGTTATATCCGAGACATTTTCTTCCATTACAATACTGTCAAATTTGCTCGCAAGGTTATAAGCGGAATCATAATCAATTAAGAATACGGTTTCACCCTCAAAATCTCCCATATACATCTGGGTAACAAGGAAGTATTTTGCCGTTTTGTCTATTTTATCAAGTATTATATCAAATATGTCCTTAGCATCAATGATTTCTACTGAGGGGACGGCAAGTTTTGCAAAGGCGTTCATCATATCCGCTATAATTGCTGTTGCACTTCCGAAGGAGATGTTTACCATCTCCTGCAAGACATCCTTCTCCTCGTGATTAAGCATCATCACATCCATCTTTTTAATTCTTTACAAATTTTTCAAATATCTCCTTCATCTTCTCGGGTGATATTGGTTTCTTTACGAAGGCTCTTGCTCCGAGCTCCATCACCTCCCTTACCGCTTGCTGTTGAATATCCGCGGATATGATTATTACCGTAGCATCCGGATGCCTACTTCTTATGTGATAAAGGGCTTCAAAACCGTCCATAACGGGCATGGTAAGATCAAGAAAAACCAAATCTGGATTAATCTCCTCATATTTTTCTACCGCTTCTTTTCCGTTTTCCGCCTCATATATCTCACTCTGAGATTTTATCTCCTCGGGTATTGCCTTTATTATCATTTTTCGTGAAAAGGAAGAGTCATCAACCACAAGGATCTTCATTAAGAACCTCCTCTATCAGAACCACTTTTTTATTATCCTTTCCGCTATCCTTTCCGGAGTAAAACCGAAGTGGTCCATAAGCTGACCTCCCGGCGCGGATTTACCGAAGGTCTCAAGGGAAATAATCAGCCCTTCCTCTCCCGTAAATCTGTACCAGGTAAGTCCCTTACCCGCCTCAATTGCAACCCTTCTTTTAATATCCTTTGATAATACGGAATTTTTATAATCTTCTTCTTGCATTTCAAACAGCTCATAGGAAAAAACATTAACAACCCTAACCCCTATACCTTTTTCTTCAAGCATCTCCTTTGCCTTCAGGGAAGGATACACTTCGGAACCCGATGAAAAGATGATTACATCAGGATTTTCCGCATCCGCTATTATGTAAGCGCCCTTTTCAGCTAAAGAATAATGGGCATACTTGTTCCTGTCTATCAGAGGGAGCTTTTGTCTTGAAAGAACAATTGCAACTGGACCATCCTTTCTTTTTATAGCCACCTTATAAGCAACACTTACCTCGTTGGGATCCGCTGGTCTTAATACCCAAAGGTTTGGTATCAGTCTAAGGGAAGATAGTTGTTCAACTGGTTGGTGGGTAGGTCCGTCCTCTCCGAGACCTATGGAATCATGGGTAAAAACATATAAAACATGTAGCTTGGAGAGGGCTGCCATCCTCACAGAGGGCCTCATATAATCCGAGAAAACCAAGAAAGTTCCTCCGTAGGGCAAAATCCCTCCGTGATAAGCCATACCGTTCATTATTGATCCCATAGCATGTTCCCTAACCCCGTAATGTATATTTCTACCCAAAGGATTTTCCTTAGACATATCCCCCAAGCCTTTAAGGTAAGTATTGTTGGATTCTGATAAATCTGCTGAACCCCCAATCATAAGTGGTATATGTTTTGCGATTGAATTAAGCACTATACCGGAAGCCTTCCTTGTGGGCATTCCTTCTTCAAACGTGGGCAGATGCTTCTCCCATTCTCCGTCCCAATTTCCTTTAAAGGCTTTTTCCAATTCCTCCGCCAGTTCTGGAAACTTTTTCCTGTATTCCTCAAACTTCTTTTTCCACTCCTCTTCTTTACGCCTGCCTTCCTCTACATGCCTTCTTGTATAGGCAAGCACATCTTCCGGTACGAAAAAAGGTTCATAGGACCAATTCAGATTCTCCCTTGTTTTTTTAACACCTTCCTCACCCAAAGGAGCTCCGTGTACAGAGGCATCATCCTGCTTAGGACTGCCGTAACCCAGATGGGTTCTGACGGATATGAAAGAAGGTTTATCCTTTACTTCCTTAGCACTTTTTATGGCTTCCTCTATTTCCTCAAGGTTATAACCGTCCTCAACATGTTGAATATGCCATCCGAGAGCCTCAAATCTTTTAAGTACATCCTCACTCCATGCAAGGGAGGTAGGACCATCTATGGAAACATGATTGTTATCCCATATAACTATTAGTTTACCCAAGCCGAGATGACCCGCTATAGCTCCTGCTTCATAGGATATACCTTCCATGAGATCACCGTCGGAACAAAGGACATAGGTGTGGTGGTCTATTATGTTAAAACCGTCCCTGTTGTATCTTTCCGAAAGGTATTTTTCCGCTATTGCCATACCTACAGCATTGGCAAATCCTTGACCAAGTGGACCCGTTGTTGCTTCAACACCCGGTGTCATAAAGCTTTCCGGATGTCCAGGTGTTATACTGTTGAGCTGTCTGAAATTTTTAAGGTCATCAAGGGTTACATCATAGCCGAACATGTACAGAGTTGCATAAAGCATGGCGGACGCATGACCAGCGGACAGAACGAATCTGTCCCTGTCTATCCACTTTGGGTTCTTGGGATTGAATTTAAGAAATCTGTCAAAAATGAGAAATATAATGTGGGACGCACCAAGGGGCATACCCGGATGTCCCGATTTAGCTTTTTCAACCTGATCAACGCTTAGGAACCTGATAGCGTTTATTGCCATCTCTTCAATCTTTTCCATGGCTATATATTTTATCCGTTCATCTAAGAAACTCCATGTTGAATTCAATATCGGCTTTTTTCTGTGAGGATTTAATAAGAAGATCTAAAAGGGCGGACCTTTTTATGGTGAAAAGATCCCCTTCCAATTTTTCTAAATCGGACGGTGATGGTTCTTTAAATTGTTTACTCCTAAGCTTTAAAATAAGATAGCCTTTCTTCGTCCTCAGAGGACCGATCACCTTCGTGTTTGCGTCAAAGATACGAATAAGATCAACCGTATCAACACCTAAAAGGAGCCTTATCTGGTTTACAGGCGTATCCCTGAGTTTAAGGGAATGTGCACCTACTTTTATGCCTTTCAAAAGTTTATTTTTAATTTCCTTTGCCCTTTGCTTCATTAACTCTTCTTCTTTTTCCGCAATAAGTTCTTCTATTATCCTTTCCCTGACCTCCTCAAGGGGTTTTATACGCTTCCCTTCTTCTTTTATAACCTTTACAATGTAGTAGGTATCGCCGATCCTCCTTAGATCATGTGTGTAATCCTTGCGTTTCAATCGTTCCCTTATTTTCCCGGGCAGTTTGTCAATTTCATCTTCCTTTATAAGAGAGAAACCTTCGGGTTCCTTTCCCGCTTTAATCTCTTCGTATATACTGACAGCCTTTTCTTTGTCTTTCGTTTTCCACAGTTTTATTGAGCGACTTTCTTCTTCCACAAACATATCTTTGTTTTCTTCATAAAATCTTCTTACCTCATCCTCTGAAGGTGAAAACCTTGCTCTTACCTGACTCCTGTCAACTATATACGCTTCTCCGTCTATCTTCGTATAGTTCAGCCTCTTATAAAGCTCCTTTTCTTCGGGGGATATATACACTCCGTTGCCTATTAGATCAATCAGTTTATTGACCGTCAAAATCTTTCTTAGATAAGCTTCGTACTCTTCCGGAAGTATGTTAAGGGATGCAAGTAACTCCTTATATTTTCTTACACTAAAATCACCGTTCTCTTTAAAGGCTGGATCTTCACTTATAACTACTGCTATTTCTCTGTCCGATGTATGAAGACCTATATTTTTAGCTTTCTGATATAAGAGTTCTCTGACCACAAGTGTTTCAGCTATCCTTATCCTATCTTCCCTTGTCTGAATAGGTACAGGAGATTTGAGAGCTTCTATCCTGAACTCCCTCAGGGTTATACATTCACCGTTGACCGTAGCTATGCATGCCTTACTTCCTCCCGCTATATCCCTTATATCCGCTGCGGAGAACATCCACAACAGAAAAGAAAGGGATGCAATAGCTATTATAAATACGGCAATTTTTTTATGTTTTTGAATAAGCCCGTACATCTGGCTTTATTATAGCAAATGGCGGCGGGAGGACTTGAACCTCCGACCTGGGACTTATGAGATCCCCGCTCTGGCCAGCTGAGCTACGCCGCCTTTAATTCCATAATATTTTATACCAAGATATTGAATCGGAAAGAAAATCTTGACATTTGACAATGTTAGACTAAAATTTTTTATATAAGGTGTTATAAAATTAACCGAAGGAGGTGAGTAGCATGAGGAGATCAATAAGCATATGGAATCCTTTTGCGGAATTGGAAAGGATAAGGAAGGAATTTGAAAGATTGTTTGAAGAAGTTCCGACCCTTGAAAGCGAAAAGATATTTGCCCCCGTAGTTGATGTCTATGAAACGGATTCGGAACTCGTCATCAAGGCTGAAGTTCCCGGAGTTAAGAAAGAGGACATTGAAGTATCAATCAAGGATAATGCGGTCCATATAAAGGGTGAGAAGAAGGAAGAAAAGGAAGAGAAGACCGAAGCTGTTCACAGGGTTGAGAGATTTTACGGTAAATTTGAAAGGTACATACCCTTACCCACAGATGTAAAGGTAGATGATGCAAAGGCCGAGTATAAAGATGGTGTCCTTGAGATAAGAATTCCCAAAGCGGAAACCGCTAAGGAAAAGAAAATAACAATATCTTAAGCGGAAGGGAGCCTCTGGACGGAGGCTCCCAATTTTGCCAATTTTTTATCAAAATTTTCATAACCCCTATCAAGATGATATATATCCCTTACTGTTGTCTCACCTTCGGCAACCAAACCCGCTATAACGAGGGCTGCAGAGGCTCTCAGATCCGTTGAGAAAACTTCCGCCCCGGTAAGGTTTCTAACCCCTTTTATAATTGCGGTGTTTCCTTTAACATTTATATCTGCCCCCATCCTCTTAAGTTCCATAACATGTTGAAACCTGTTCTCAAATATGTTTTCCTTAATCACCGACACCCCATCCGCCAATGAGAGTAATACCATAAACTGAGCCTGCATATCGGTGGGAAAACCCGGATATTCCCTCGTTTCTATGTTTAAAGGTTTTATCTGTCCCCTTCCATATACCCTTATTTCATTGACACTCCTCTCTTCAACAATAGCTCCAGCTTCTCCAAGGGCTTCAATTACTGATATAATGTGATCCTTTATTACATTTTTTAATGTAATATTGCCCCCAGTGAGATATGCTCCCACCATGAATGTACCCGCTTCTATTCTATCTGGTATTACCTTATGTATAAATCCTGACAATTCATCCCTGCCCCTTATTATAGCCCTTCTTCCCTCCACCTCAATCTCCGCACCCATTTTCCTTAAAACTTCAATAAGATCCATAACTTCAGGTTCTAAGGCTATGTTATTTAATACACTCTCTTTATTAACACTGCTGAGGAACATAAGCGCATTTTCTGTACCAGTTACGGTTATGATATCAAAAGTAAAGTTAACGGATTTTTTTTCTCTCCTTTCAAGATAGATATAGCCGTGCTTTACATTAACATCAACACCTGCGGATTGAAAAAATTTTAAGTGCTGATCTATGGGTCTCAATCCTATTGAACATCCGCCGGGCATGGCTACTATAGCTTCCCCGCATCTTATAAGTAGAGGACCCATGGCGAGAACGGATGCCCTCATCTTCCTTACATTTTCATCCGATGCTCTACAGTTTGTGATCCTTTCCGGGTTTACTTCTATTCTGTTACCCTCTCTTGTTATTTCCACTCCCATATTTTCCAGAAGTTCAATGGTGTTTTTTATATCCAAAAGATCTGGAGCATCTAATATAGTTGATCTTTCCTCGGAAAGTAATGTGGCTATAAGTATGGGAAGACTTGCATTTTTTGATCCGGATATCTCCACCTCACCAGTAAGGGTTGATCCTCCCCTGACAAGCAGATATTCAGAGGTTGATAGTAATGTACTCGTCATCCTTTGGAATTACTATTTTAACCACCTCTCCTCTTGATGAGTAATAAATAAGAAGACCTTCATCCTTTTCTTCATCAACCGCTTCTTTATCGGAGTAAATTATTACGGTTTTGTCCTTTTCCTCAATAACCTTAGGATAATCTTTTAAATCCTTACAACCACACATGTTAAGGCTTCTTTAACTCCTTCAAGGGAATGTATTTTATTGATAACAAGCTTGCCGAGTTCATCCTGATTCGGTAATTCCGCGAACACTATGATATCATAGGGACCCGTAACAACATCAGCGGTTCTCACACCGTCAAAAGTGGAGAGGGCAAGCATAATAGAAGGTATCTCCTTTGGATCAGCCTTTATAAGGATGTAAGCCCTGATCGCATATTCAGCTTCCAACTCCATTAACTCCGCTATGGACATAGGATAGTTCTTTTCTTCCGTTGACATCTTCTACCTCCTCTACAAGAATTTTGTATATTGTGCCTGCAATATCTGGATTTTTTTTCATTTCCTTAATGGCTCTGTGAACTATTTTTCTTACATAAGGTTCCCTTTTTTCTATAGGAGCAAGCTTCTTTTTAAGCTCAAGGACTAAGGGTTCCACCTTCAGGGATTCTAACCATTCAAAGAATTTTTTAACCTCATCCCAAAGAAGTATCTCTCCCTTGCTTGCCTCTTTTAATCTGTCCTTCATGTTCATTTCAACTATTTCCCTCAAATCATCAATGTTGTACAAGAAAACCTCATCTATCTTTCCTACAGAGGGTTCAACATTTCTCGGTACGGATATATCTATTATAAACATGGGCTTATAATCCCTTTTTTTCATAGCTTTTCTTATCAGCTTTTCCGTGATTACATAGCTCTGTGCCCCTGTTGAAACTATCACTATATCCATATCCGAGATATAGTCCTCCATATCTTCAAACCGCAGCGCACTGCCTTCAAGCTTCTGAGCAAGTTTCATAGCCCTCTCGTAAGTTCTGTTGGTTATAAGTAGATTTGCCCCTATCCTCTTAAGATAGTTGGCTGCAAGTTCACCCATCTCCCCCGCACCTACCAATAGGACCCTTGCCTTTTTTAAATCTCCGAATATCCTTTTTGCGAGCTCAACGGACACATAGCTTACTGATACCGCATTTCTTGCTATTTTTGTTTCAGTTCTTATTCTCTTTGAAGCCTTAAGAGCTTTTTCAAAAAGACGGTTAAGTATCTTACCTGATGTGCCTATTTCTTTTGCTATAAAGAAAGCCTCTTTGAATTGATGTACAATTTGAGGCTCACCTATAACCATTGAGTCCAGACTTGAGGCAACCTTAAAGATGTGAAATACAGCTTTTTTATCTTTTATCGCAAAAAAATACTTAGAAATATCCTTCTTTGCGCCTTTAAAATCCAAAAAGGTATGTATAAGTTCTTTTACCGCTTCCTCAGAATCAAAAAGACCATATATTTCAACCCTGTTGCATGTTGATAAAATACAAACCTCTTCAACACCGTTTATTGTTTTTAGAAGGGGAAGAAGATTTTTAAGATCTTCCTTGTTGCAAGCGAGTATTTCTCTGTATTCTACGGGTGCATTTTTAAAGTTAAGTCCAATTGCCCATATACTTGTCATTAAAAATAATTATATTCCCTGAACAGATTTCTTCATTACTTTTATGGGAGGTTCTTTACCTGTCCATATCCTGAAACTTTCTGCACCCTGATACACAAGCATATCAAGACCATCAATGACTTTTGCCCCCCTCAACTTAGCTGTTTTAAGCAGATTCGTCTCCTTATAAATTACATCAAATACTACATGCTTTTCATTTATTTTTTCATAATTAAAAAGGGGTGGATCGTTTTCATTTAGCCCTACGGATGTTGTATTGACTATTACATCTACCTCATGAATTACATCTTCCGGCATATCAACAACGGTCGCTCCGAAAAGGGGTGCTATATGCTCCGCTTTGCTTTTTGTCCTGTTCCACAGATATATATTTGCCCCTTCCCTTTGAAGGGCAAAAAGTATGGCACGGGAAGCACCGCCTGCCCCAAGAACCAAAACTTTTTTTCCTTTTATATCGGTATGTTCTTTTATAGATCGTAGAAAACCTATCCAATCGGTGTTGTAAGCCTCTATACCCTCGGATGTAAATTTCAGAGTGTTTGCGGAAGAAATAACCTTAACATCTTCGGAAGTTATGCTCACATATTTAAGAACCGCTTCCTTGTAAGGGAGCGTAACATTAACACCCTTGATATTAAGGGCTTTTAATCCTTTTATTGCCTCTTCAAAATCTTCTGGTTTGACTTCAAAGGCTACATAAACGGCGTTTATACCTTCCGATCTGAAAGCTTCGTTTTGAAACACGGGCGATAAAGAATGCTTTACGGGGAAACCTATTACACCGTATATTTCCGTGTTACCTTTTATCATCAGATGGGATCAAACTGAACCTTGTTCTGGAGTATTTCCACCCTTTTCACCCAGTCTATATTTCCCTTGATGGCTATATCCACCACCTTTTTGATAGACATATCAACAACGGGACAATCGGAACATTCTCCTTCAAACTTGAGATAAACAACTCCGTCGTTGATGCTAACAACTTTTAAATCCCCGTGATGATCCTTAAGTGCATACCTTATCTTATCAAGAACCCTTTCAATTTCCTCATACATTTCATCCCGCATTTTAACCCTCCGTCTTCTTACTGTACATATTTTGTATCTCCTGCCAGATTTTTCCCTGAGTTAGCTCATCTATATCCATAAGTTTGAAAAATCCCCTTAAGGTAAGCTTGTCCGCCACCACATCAAGTATATTAAGATCCTCAAGCTTTTTAAGCCCGTATTCATAAAGAATTTCTTTTGATTCGGGAAGTTCCTCCAGAAGATCGGAAAGAGCTATATCCAATGTTAATCTCGTTATTGCCATCTCAGTCCTTTAACTTTCTTACAAAAAAGTGAAATTCGCCATTCTCTTCATAGTATCCCAGGAATTCATGTCCCGTTGATTTACACCAGGCGGGTACATCCTCAAGGGATCCGGGATCATCCGCTATAAGTTCAAGTATCTGACCTGTTTCCATTTCTTTAATTTTACCAGACATCTCAACTATGGGCACGGGACAGTAGGTGCCGGTCACATCATGTATAACATCAGGTTTTATATGCTTTACACTCATTTCACCTCCGCCTTTGCATATATTTTGTATTCTTCTATCTCTTCGTCCTTGAGCGGATTTCCAATAATTATATAACTTTTTTCTCCCACATGAATTTCTACCTCACAAACTTCCCTCTTTGAATATCTTGCCACTATATCCGCAATAAGCTGAAGATCTTCCTCCTTAGGTTCTCCCTTTATAATTGCAAAAGTTCCTTTACCGTCTTTTCTGAATGCATAATTGTATCTTGATCTGAATCCCTTTAAATACCTGACTTCTCCCTCATTCCTAGCCAGAATAAGTTTTACACCTGATGGTAGTCTTAAATGCCTTCCAACAGCTAAAAGGACTAAATCGTCCCTTGTTATCTGCCCTTCAAAATTTAAAGCTTCTTGAAACCTTGATGCATAATTCTCATCGGTCAGATAGCAACAACCACCTGCGGGCTGTTCATAATCTATACCATATTTGTTCGCTAACTCAATCTGTACTTTCCTGCTTCTACCCCTTATGCCAAGTAGCTTGCTTCTGTCAACCCATCCTTTTATTTCGGGTATGGTGGGTTTAAGAACCTTGGCGGATAAGGGTCTTAATATATAACCTTCAAGTCCCGTTTCTCTTTCAATCAGTTTTAATCTTTCGTAGGTCTGACTCATGGGCCTTTGACCTACGACCTCTCCCGTTACAACAAAATGATATCCCTCCTTTTCCATTATTTCCTTAGCTTTTTTCAGCATAAATATTCTACAGTCAACACAGGGATTTACATTTTTACCGTAACCGAATTTAGGATTAAGGATTATATTAAAGTACTCCTCCGATATATCAACAATTTCCAGAGGAACTTTAAGGAGGGCTGCCGCCTTCAGTGCGGGATTGACATACTGCTGTCCATCCTCCTTCTTAAGACCAAGTCTTCTTTTGTGCTCAGTAATACAGAAACCGGTGTAAAAGTGAAGAGCCTTAACCTCTACACCTTGGTCCAGAAGGAGGCGGACAGCTAATGTACTATCAAGCCCTCCACTAAGGAGTGCGACAGCCCTCACCATTTTATGTTGACAGAAACTCAAAGCCTTCAGCCTTTTCCTTTTCCTCCTCTTCCTCGTAACAGTCGGGTATCTTCATTGCCTCCTCTTCCCTACCCTGTTTCATGAGATAATCCTTTATCGCAACATGGAGTGTCTCAAGTCCGAGG
>WFWF01000037.1 GCA_015491275.1 Aquificales bacterium
CCCGTTAGTAAAAATTGGGGGCGGTGTTCCCGCCCCTTACCCATCTGTTCCATCTTTATGATTGTGGTTTAATACTCTATATGAGACTGGGCGTCAACATTGATCATGTAGCCACCTTAAGGCAAGCAAGAAGAACCTTTGAACCAGATCCAGTATTTGCAGCCCTTCTTGCCCAGAGGGCGGGAGCGGATCAAATAACTTTGCATCTGAGGGAGGACAGAAGGCATGTTCAAGAGAGGGATCTCAGACTTATAAAGGAACTTGTTATTGTCCCGGTTAATCTTGAGATGGCACCCGTTGAAGATGTGAAGAGGATAGCGTTGGATGTTAAGCCTGACAGGGTAACACTCGTTCCCGAGAGAAGGGAAGAAATAACAACGGAAGGTGGTCTTGATGTTGCAGGGATGAGGGAGTATTTGGAAGAATTTATAAAAGATTTTAAAAGTGAAGGTATAGAGGTTTCCATGTTTATAGAATCCGACCCGGATCAGATAAAGGCTTCTCACGAGATAGGGGCGGATGCGATTGAACTTCATACGGGAAGGTATGCAAATCTGTGGAATGAGCATAAATTTATAGAATTAAAGGCCGAGATTGAAAGGTTGAGAAGATCTGCCATGGAAGCTAAATCTTTGGGTCTCAGGGTTTATGCAGGACACGGTTTAACATGCCAGAATATAAAAGATTTTATGGTTCTTAAAGATCTTATTGAGGAAGTTAATATAGGTCATTCCATCGTTGCAAATGCTGTTATTTTTGGATTTGAGATTGCGGTCAGGGAGATGAAAAAACTTATGGAGGGATAAGTATGCATGTAAGAAAAGCAGTATTGCCTGTTGCGGGCTGGGGAACGAGGTTTTTGCCTGCAACTAAGGCTATGCCCAAAGAGATGTTCCCCATAATAGATAAGCCGGTGATTCAATTTATAGTAGAAGAATGCATTGATGCCAATGTTGAGAATATCATATTCGTTACAGGAAGACACAAGAGACCTATAGAACATCATTTTGATATCAATACGGATCTGGAGAAGCATCTGGACGAGTGCAATAAGACCGAGTTGCTTGAAAATATAAGACAGATAAGTAGATGGATTAATCCTATATATGTTAGACAGAAGGAACAGTTGGGATTGGGACATGCGGTTTTGACCGCGGAACCGGTTGTGGGAGAAGAGCCTTTTATAGTTTCCTTGGGTGATATAGTGGTAGAGGATGGATCTTCCGTAATTGAGGAAATGTTAAGTATTTACAACAAATACGGTAGAAGTGTGATAGCGGTTTTTGAGGTTCCTCGGGAAGAGGTAAGTAAATACGGTGTGGTAGATGCGGTTCATCTTGACGGATCTGTTTACAGTATAAAGGACCTTGTGGAAAAACCATCTCCTGACAAAGCTCCTTCAAATCTTGCCATAGTCGGGAGGTATATATTCACTCCGCGCATATTTGAAAAGTTGAGAGTAACTAAACCCGGTAAGGGCGGAGAAATTCAGCTCACCGATGCCATAAAACTACTCCTTGAGGATGAGCAGGTTTACGCATATAAAGTTGAAAATAAGGTGTATGACACGGGTACACCCATAGGTTATATAAAAACGATTATAGACATAGCCCTTCAAAGGGAAGATATAAAGGATGAGATGTTTGAATTCCTTCAGGATATTATTAATAAGCATAGCCAATATATAGATATATAATGGGCGAGTAAGTAAAATCGCCCAGTTTGTCCAAGGGTTTGGCTACATCAACCCTTATCGGTCCCACCGGTGTATCAAGGGCTATAGAAAACCCCGCGTCGGTGTAGAAGCGTTCTCTGAATGCTTTTATGTCATCAGTAACTTTACCGCTGTCCGTAAACAGTATTCCCTTAACAATACCTTTTATGGGAAAGATGAACTCAAATCTTCCGAAGGCATAGTAATGTCCGCCAGTAGGTTGACCTATCTCTTCAAAGGCGTATCCTCTTAGGTCCTTGAGACCACCGAGAAAAAATCTTTCAAAAATGGGAGCACCCTTATCCAAATAACCTACCGCTAATTTAAGATCTACGCTTATACTTGCTGTCAGCTGGGTTAGAAAAAAATTTAAAAACTCTACCCTGTAATATATAGGTCGGTTTATACTTCTGTAAATGTAAAGGCTTGTGTAATGGAATTTGGAGGGTGAGTACAGTCTGTCTCTTGACTCGCGAAAGAAAAATATACCTATTTTTCCAATATCATATATACCCGCCTCTTGTCTGAAAACCCTGTTTTGTGTCTTTGAAAAAGTAAGACCTGTAACAATATCAGGAATAATTCTGTATCCGAGGCTTACAGAACCACCCTTTGATTCCACATCGTAACTTCTGTGAAGCCTTATACCTTTAAAAAAGGACATCTCGCCCATGAACCTGTAAGAGAACAGAAAATTGTCCTTAAGGCTAACGCTATATGTTTCATAAAGATTACTCCTTCTGTAACTTATGCTGCTTTCCGTACCCAAACCGGTCATGTTCCGTACACCTATTCTGAACTCTCCAGTGATTCCCTCTTGTGTGTTATAACCCAAGGAAGTATCTATAAATCCTCTATCTTTTTCCCTAAATTCAATAACTCTGTGAACTTTTTTCCTTTCCTTGTCTATAAGATAGTCCATATTAACATGAGAGAATATGTCGCTCAGTATGAAAACCCGAAAGGTTTTGTCTTCGTTTTTTTCCGAAAAAAACCTTGCACGCAAAATCATATTTTCTATCTCAAACAGCCTCATCCTTTCATATCCATAAATGAGCGTTTCCCCATAGGAGTATCTCTCACCTTTTTTAACACTATATATATATGTGTAGTAAATTGTATCCTGTCTCTTTTTTGTTACCGCCTCGCTTATAAAGGTTGCTTCCATGTAACCCTTTCTTCTGAAGAATTCTTCAAGTTCTATCTCAAGCTTTTTAATAAACTCGCTATCGTATATGGTGGGAAGATCCGCATTATATTTTCTGAAGATTGCTTTTATTTCTTCATCATCTCCTTTATAGACAAACTTATCAAGAAAAAGCCTGTTTTTATTTATTATTTCAAGTTCTACCGTAACTTTGCGTGCTTCCCTGTTTAATTTAATTTTCCTTTTTATACGTGCAAGAAGATATCCCTCTTCCTTAAGTGATGCTATTATATCCTTTTCCAATTTTTCTATAATATCCTCATCATAAAATTCAACATAGGGAAGATCAAGTTCATTGCGAGGTGTTATCAGTTCCATTTTGTATCTTATACCTTCATCAATAAAATAGATTATTCTGTTACCATCATGCTTTTCCCATTCGTAACCGACTTTTACATCAAAAAACCCTTTCCTCTTGTAAGCTTCTTCTACTATCTTCTTATTCTCTTCAAGAGAAAAAATGTCCACGCCTTTTGATGGCAAGGTGAGCAGTCTTTTAAGTTCTTTATCCTTAAAAAAGGTATTCCCTTTAAACATAACATCGTATCTTGGACCTTCTATTATCCTGTAGGACGGTATTATTCCTTTGCCTTTGCCGAACAGGGCTTTTGTTATGGCAACGGGATGACTTAGGAAGTTGCTTGCACCTTCAAAGATGACCCCGAATATGGTTATCGGTTCGTATTTAACCCTTTCCAAACCGGGATATAGGGCTTGAAGGAAAGAGTATTCTATCTTTATTTTCTGCAAGCCTTTGTAATAAACGAAACTATCCCAAAAGCCCCTCTCTATGTAAGAGTCGTGAATAAAAAGGGTAGCATTTTGAATATCCTCTGGATTAAAGATGGAACCCATACTCAATCCGCTAACGTATCTAAGAGTAGTCTCATCAATATTTTTATTTCCCTCAAAGTAAGGTTTGTAGAGGAAATAAAGATCACCCTCTTCTATTTTTATGTGTATATAAACCTTCCCTTCTATATTTTTTACCTTTACTTCTATGTTTGCATCAAGAAATCCATTTTCAGTATAAAGGTGTCTTATCCTTGACTCTATAGTTTTTTCGTCCATATCTTTGAGAGGGACTCCTTCCCTCAGTCCCGTATGTTCTTTTATGGTTGAATCCCAGATAGCAAGGTTTCCTTCTATTTCAACTTTCTCAATTACGGGAAAAAGATCTATGTACAAGATTTTTCCTTCCTTACTTTCAATAACTTTTACATCCTTGACCCTGTCAACTTTTTTTAATAATTCCTTTATAACTTCAATATTTTCTTCCTTCAGAATTTCTTTAAGGTTCGTTTTATCAAGTGGATAATTGGACTTTATTATTATTTTGGCGTTAACTAAGAGAGGTATTATAAGCAGAAGAAGTAATGTTCTCATTGTAATATCTATTTTGTTCTATATTTGATCTATGATACTTTTAAGATACTCATAATTATCCTTTATTATGTTAAGGATATCTTCGGGTACGGTTCCTTTGTAAACACGGGATAATATATGTGCATTGACTATTGATATATGTACATTTCCTTCCATGTCTTCTCTGATGACTATTCTGCTGGGAAATATATTCCCAAGCCTCGGGTAGTTGTTTATGACCCTTTTAAGATCATCTTCGTTGTACACATATATTATGGTGTATTTCAAAGTACCCTCTTTAGAATTAATCACTTTAAACACCGTGAGATCATTTTCCTTGAGATAAAGTAATAGGGTGTTTTTTACTTCTTCAAAGTTTTTACCTTCTATTGTCCTTTCGTATATTAATTTTACTGGTTCCTTTGCCTCCTCTCCAAAGGTCAGGCTCAGTATAAGGTACAGGCTTAATATTACTGCACTCACAGGGCTACCTCTCTTATTACACACCTTATCCTCATGTAAACTGCCTTGATTCTTTTTAAATCTTTTAGAAATATATGCTTTTTATATCTCAGGAGATAAAGCTTTTCATTTATAACGCTTACATATATGTTTCCGTCAACCGTTTCATATACATTTATAATGCAAGGGATGAGATTTGCAACAACGGGAGACCTACCTATCAAGTCGTCCCTATCTTTTATATCGCAGGCTATAATGGTTGAATATCTAAGTATGTTTATGTCCTCGTATTCTTCCCCGCTTCTCAGATCAACGGACCAGCTGTCTATATAAGACAGGTTTACTTCCTCAAGTTTTTCCTTTATCTCCTTTAAAACCTCATCAAAGGTTTTACCTTTTATCTTTTTTGTGTAAAAGGTTATCCTAAAAGGGTCATACTCCCCCCTCTCAACGCCCATTCCTGCGTTTAAAAATATGAGAAGGAGAAGTAATAGGATCTTCATAAGATATATATTCTAACAGCTGGTCCTGTACGATTCATCAAGTACCTTAACATTCGGTTTGGTATCAACCTTTATGTTTCTTTTCTTCTTTATGTAGTCTATAAGTATTTCGTAAACGGGTACTGGTTTTGCATCCTTTATCTCCTCTGCAAATTCCGATCTGTGGAGGTTCCCGCCGTAGGCGGCTATTACATACTCTTTTTCCGGATTGAAGGGTTTCCCTCCTACCGTAATGTTTCTTATTCTATTGTACTGAGGACCGTTTATCTCAATCTCATACTCCATACCTATAACCCTTGACATGTCTCCGCCCTGCTGATAGAAGGGGTTCGGATTGAAAACATTGTCCGCTATGTCTTCCAGAATAAGCTTCAGATGTTTACCTTTCATCTTAAATACATGAACATCTGGGTAGGTTATTGCTGTAAAGTCATAAACATGATCTACCGTTATCTCCTGTCCGGGTATTATTGTTGTGCCCCATCTGTAGCCGGGCGAGAAGACTATATCAACATCGTGGTAGTAATCTTTTATGGCTTCACCCGCAAGTCTGTCAAAGGTACTATAAAAAGTATCCCTTTTATATATAAGGGTCTCCGCCACACCTATCTTCTCTGAGAGTTTCTTCTCATAAGGTTTGTAAACCTCCTTTATGAACTTCTGAACTTCTTTGTCGGGTTTTAGTATATTTGATGCCACAGGAATTAGTTTAAAGCTGTAGTCTCTGATCTTTCCCTTTTTAATGTCAAGATCAAGTCTGCCTACATACTTTCCGTGGGAACCTGCTATAACAATCATTGTATTATCTACAAAGACAGGTTTCGGGGTTACATCGTGGGTGTGACCGCTTATTATAATGTCAATCCCTTTAACCTTTTTTGCCAATGCTATATCCAAGGGAAGACCGTCATGAGATAAAAGTATTACCGCATCAACTTTATGTTTTTCCCTCAGCTCATTTACAAATTCTTGAAGTTGATCTTCTCTTATGCCGAAGCTCCATCCTTCTGTAAACTGTCTTGGATTGGCTATTGGTGTGTACGGGAAGGAGTTTCCTACTATGCCGAGTTTTGCTCCGCCCACTTCCCTTATCGTATATGGTTTAAATACAAGGTCACCGAAGTCCTC
>WFWF01000038.1 GCA_015491275.1 Aquificales bacterium
AGATGCAAAAACATCCGACACTGAACTGTTCGGAAGATTCTTCAGGAATCTACTCAATAAGGGTGTCCTGATCCCGCCTTCCCAGTTTGAGGCTTGGTTCGTAAGTACAGCCCATACGGATGAGGAGATTGAGGAGGCTCTTGGCAGAATAAAATCTGCTGTGGAGGCTCTTTAGTGACCAATGTAATCGCATATTTTATTATTCTTTCGTTGTTATTTGTGTCCTGTGCAAAAAAGCCAGAGTGTGTACCTAATCGTTCACACCTTCCCCTATCAAAACAAGCTACCTTTGTAGAAAGCTCATCAACCGTTGAGGTAGTTATTAAAGCAACGGGAAAGGGTTGCGGTGTAGAATCCGCGGTTGATGATGCAAAAAAGGCGGCGCTATGGTATGTACTTTTTGCGGGGGACAGACCTATACTTAAGACGGGGGAAGAAAGGGAGGAATTTGAAAGGGTTGAAAAGCTTATATTCTCCAGGGTTGATGATTACATAAGATGGCAGAGTGAAATAAAGGGGAAGCGAACGGAAGGTGCATATACCCTTGTAACCTTGCTTTTTAAGATTGATGTAGGGTTGCTTAAGGATGATTTGAGGAGGAGGGAGGTAATCAAAACCACGGAAGAAATACTTGAAGAAGTTGGATATCCCGTAATATATGTGGCTTATGAGGATAAGGAAGGAAAGGTCGCGGCAACCACAATTCAGGAGTATTTGCAAGATAGGGGCTTTGAGGTTTATGTAAAAAGCGGTTCCGAAAAGATAGATAGGATAATAAAAGATGTTACAGCCCTTGAGGGTATAGCGGATCCCCACTTTGCCTTAGCACTTCAGGCGGGAAGTGACATTCTTGTAAAGGTTGATGTTGCTACCTCATCAAGAAAGGTGGCTGGTGTTAAGGTGGACAAGGCTTCCGTAACCGTGGAAGCCTATCAGACAACCACGGGTAAGTTGTTGGCTTCTTCCACCGGCTATTCACCCGAGAGGAAGGTGACGGATATCAATTCTGTAATTCAGGAAGCTGCACAGGATGCTGCGGATAAGATAACTTTCCAAATAAAGAAGGAGTGGACGAGGATATTAAAGAAGGGAAGACCCTTCAAGATAGTCCTTATAACCGAGAACGGTAATGAAGCAATAGATGAAAGTGTTTATACGACTTTAAAGAAGATATCAAGGGGAAGGATAAGAAGAACAGCTTCAGGGAAGAATGTGTTCACATATCTTGTATATGTAAAAGGTATAAATAATGCCTTTGAGCTGTACAAGGTCATAAAGGAAAAATACGGGGGGTTCGGACCCGTTGAGAAGGTTATGGATACGGGATATCTTTTAGTATTGAGGGTAAGATCCGATGATATGAGCTGAGGGTGGAATGATAAGGCTGATATTTATTATACTTGTTGGTATAAAGATCGCCTTTTCGGGAATAGAGATAAAGGTGGAGGGATACGGTGAAACTCCGGAAGAAGCAAGGAAGGATGCCCTCAGGCAAATATCGGAACTGGTAGTTTCAGAAATTTCTTCTGAGGTTAAATTAAGACACGCCCTCAGGGGAGAAAAGCTTGATAAAAGAATGAGGGTTTCCATATCACTGAAGACCAAAGGATATGTAAGGGGCGTGAAGTTTAATGAGCCGGAAAGGATAGACAGTAAGTACAGGGTTGAGGCGGTATGGGATGAAGATTCAATGGAATCCACCATAAAATCCATCTACATGGAGCTTTCGGTAGATATAGATAAGCTGACAAAAGAGGATCTCAGGGAGCTGCTGAGGAAGATAGATTTCCTTATAGCCCTTTATACCCTTATGCCTCTCAGGGATATAGATATAGAAAAGGTTATATCTATGAAGGATGAAGTGCTTAAAAGGTTAAACTTTTCCGCTGTTATATTTTATACCGAGCCGGAAGATGCTACAGTAAAAATAAACGGTGTTATATACGAACCCTATAAGCCCATATATCTGCCAGAACGCATGTACATATTTACAGTTTCAAAGGAAGGTTATTATCCCGTTAAAGGAAGATTTTACGCCATGAAGGGTACAACAAAAGTAATAGATATAAGACTTGTACCCGAAAGTGAAACCCTTCAGAAGTACAGGCTTGTTATAGAAGACTCACCGGTTGATGTAAGGGACATAATAGAAAGCACACTCAGAAACTTCGGTGTTGACTTAAGTCCGGATGCTGAAGATAAGATTGTTATAAGTTTTAAACATTCAAAGGACGAATTCGGCGAGTATATAAGGCACAGTATAAAGATACATGCGAAGGTTTACAAGGGAGGAAAGGTTGTGGCAGATACCATAGGAGAGACGGGATACTTCTTTACTCTAAGGAAAAATATGTGGGAACCTATAAGAAAAAAACTTAAAAAAGTTATAAGGGAGGTCTTGAGGGATCTGTTTATTAAGGTTAGAAAAAGGGATGAGTATGCTTATAGCTCTTCTATATTTTTAGTAACCTGAACACCTTCCCTCATATCCTTGAGAGTAACCTTTCCTTCGTGCATTTCATCCTCGCCTATTATAACCGCATATCTGAAACCCATCTTATCCGCATACTCAAGCTGTTTTCTCAGTCCGCCCTTCCTGTATGAAAACTCAACAGGATGTCCCTTTCTTCTCAATATATTTGCCACCCTTATAGCATACTCCTTTACATTTCCGAAGGGTATTACTATGTATCTTTCAACATATTCCGCTACATCGGATAACAGCAATGCGGTTCTTTCAACTCCTACAGCAAAACCCGTTGCGGGTGTGGGAGAACCACCGAGTTGTTCAACGAGATAATCGTATCTACCCCCTGCTATGATTGTTGTATTGAAATCGTCGGAGACCGCTTCAAAAACCGTTCTGCTGTAATAATCAAGACCTCTGACAAGGGAAGTGTTTACTCTGTAAGGTATTTCCGAGGAATTGAGAAGGTTTTGGAGTTTTTCAAAATGCCCTTTGCATTCCTCACACAGATAGTCAAGCATCTTGGGTGAAGATTTAAAAATTTCTCTGCATGTTTCAACCTTACAATCAAGAACCCTCAGAGGATTCTTATCTTTCCTTTCTTTACACACATTACACAGATTTTCCTCAACCTTATTCAGGAACTTAACAAGATCTTCCTTATAAGCGGGTCTGCATTTTAAACATCCGAGTGAGTTTATTTCAATAACCACATCTATATTAAGCTTCTTAAGTATCTTGTAAACAATTTCTATTATTTCAAAATCCGCTTCGGGATCACCAACACCGAATATCTCCGCACCTATCTGATGGAACTGCCTGTACCTTCCCGCCTGAGGTCTTTCATACCTGAACATGGGTCCCTCATAGAACAGTTTTCTGTAGGGTCTGTCCGCATACATCCTGTGCTGAATATACGCCCTTACCGCCCCTGCAGTGCCTTCCGGTCTTAGGGCAAGCCATCTACCTTTTTTATCCTGAAAGGTAAACATTTCCTTCTGAACTATATCCGTAATTTCACCTATGCTCCTCTGAAATAGTTCCGCGTATTCAACAACGGGAAGTATAATCTCTTCAAAGTTATGCAATCTTAAAATTTCCCTAACGGTTAAGGTAATTCTCCTAAATTTTACAAGTTCTTCACCGAAGATATCGTGAAACCCTCTTACACTCTGGATCTCATCGCTCATAGGAAAGAAAATTTTACAATAAATTAGACCATGAGGCTTTTTATCGTTGAATCACCCACAAAGGCTAAAACCATAAAAAGGTTTCTCGGGAAGGATTTTGTTGTAAAGGCAACAGCGGGACATATAAGGGATTTACCGTCAAAGAATATAGGAGTTGATGAGGAAACCTTGAGGGCGAGGTATGTGTATATAAAAGGTAAGAGGAAAATAGTTGAAGATCTTAAAAGAACCGCAAAAAGGGTGAAGGAAATATTCATAGGAACGGACCCTGACAGGGAGGGAGAAGCTATAGCTTATTTTGTTAAGGAAGAGCTTAAAAAGATAAATCCCAATATAAAAAGGGTTGTCTTTTATGAGATAACTCCGGAAGCCATAAAGAAAAGTCTCGGTGAAGGAAGGGACATTGATATGAATGCGGTACACGCCCAATTTGCAAGGAGGATCTTGGACAGACTTATAGGTTACAAGATCTCCCCTTATCTCTGGAGAAGGTTCAGAAACTTTAAGCTATCCGCAGGAAGGGTTCAATCTCCAGCACTTAGGCTTATAGTTGAAAGGGAAAGAGAGATAAGGGAGTTCAAAAAGAAGACATTTTATTATGTGAAGGCTCGGTTTATTAAGGACGGTAGCACCTTTGAGGCGGTGTATGACTACAGATATGAGAATCCGTCGGATGCTCAAATTATCCTTGAGAAGATTAGGGAAGGTGTATTCAGAGTTGTGGAAATTGAAAGAAAAAGAGAAAAAATACCACCACCTAAGCCCTTTATAACCTCTTCCCTTCAATCGGAAGCTAACGCCCTTCTCGGCTTTTCGCCTGAAAAAACCCAGAAGATAGCCCAGCGTATGTATGAGGAAGGTTACATCACATATCCCAGAACAGACAGCCACAGGATGAATGAGAAGAAAGGTAGGGAATTTATGAAGTTCATTGAAAAGGATTTCGGAAGGGAATATGTGGGAAAATTAAGAAGGTTTAAAGAATCCGGTTTTAGTCAGGGTGCCCACGAATGTATAAGACCGGTGGATATAAACAAGATACCCGTTGAGAAAGAAGAAAAGATGCTCTTTGAACTTATTTTACGAAGAACCCTCGCAAGCTTGATGGCTCCTGCGGTAGTTGAAAGGGTAAAGGTAAAAATAGAAGTTATTTCTCCGAGCTTAAAAGAGCCCATTTATCTTATAGCCAAGGGAAATAAGCTTATATTTGATGGATGGACGGTTTTGTATCCCTATCAATTAGAAGGAAAGGAGTTACCCAATCTTGAAGAGGGTGAGGTACTGAAGCTGGAGGAAGTATTCATAGAAAGAAAGGAAACAAAACCCCCGCCGAGATATACGGAAGGCACACTTGTCAAGACCCTTGAAAAATTGGGAATAGGAAGACCTTCAACTTATGCGGTGCTTACAAGCTTGCTTAAAAAGAGGGGATATGTGAGGTTAAAAAACAGAACCCTTATACCCTCGGATATAGCCTTTTATATAATTGACTATCTTAAAGATGAATTTCCCGATCTTGTTGACTATTCCCTTACCGCAAGGATGGAAAAAGAATTGGATGAGATAGAGGAAGGTAAGAGGGACTGGAAGAAAGTGGTTAGA
>WFWF01000039.1 GCA_015491275.1 Aquificales bacterium
AAAGCATTTACCGTCTTACCTTCATAAAATATAATGTTTCCAAGTATATCATCCTCATCAAAGAAAACCGCATAGCCGTTTGTTTTTTCCCTTTCAATAATTCTTTTAATATTTTCAAAATTTATATGGCTCATTTTAATTGGTTGCTGTATGGGATTTCCGTATCCTGAAAGTACAGTCGGACCAGCGAATTGAATTGAGGGTATATCATGAAATATGTGGATTAGCTCAAGGGGATCGGTTTCTATCACTGAAATAGTTCCCTCGTCCTTGGGTATTTCTTTACACTCCCTCAGTTCTTTTCTTCCGTTGGAGTCAAAACTGACAGCTTTTTCAAGGTTACCGTTTTTAATAATGCAATAAATCTCCCTGTCCCATTTATTGAGAAGTATATAACCGTTAAATTTTCTTGATTTAAGATCTTCAAGGAGTCCTTTTATATCAACAACTTCCGCATTAAGATTTTCGTAAATTATCTTTCTTGGCATGTCTTTACTAATACCTTAGTCACTATCTTCTGGAAGGTTTCAAGTACACCCTTTCCCTCCGTTGCGACCGCTTCAATGAAGTCCGTGTCCCACGGATTACATATAGGTTGTAGTTCATCTATGGGCATGGCATCCTTTAGATCCCTCTTGTTGTACTGAACAACAACTGGTATATCAAAGAGGTTCATATTTTCTTCCTTAAGTACCGCAGCAGTTTCCCTTAAAACAAGAAAATTTATTTTTTCCCTTTCCCTCTGGCTGTCAACCACGAAAACGAGGCCATCAACACCCTTCATTATGACCTTTCTGAGAGGATGAAGTCTGAACTGCCCGGGTGTTGTTAGGATTTTGATATCTATGGGATGATCGTCTATGTTTATCTGACTTGCAAACATTTCAACGAATAGGGTTCTTTTTTCATCCGTTTCCATGGATATGTAGTCACCCTTTGTTAATCCCTTTTCTTTTAGTATGCTGTGAAGTACCTTCACATTTGTGCTTTTACCCGCAAGACTTGCTCCAAAATAAACTATCTTTAACTTCATCCCGCTCCCAATACTTGATTGAGTTTTCGCTCTATATCTTCTGGTTTAAGCCTTATCACCTTTGCGGGTCTTAGCTTGAGTCCCGCAAACAGGGTTTCTATGTCACTGCACAACTCTTTTATAAACAGTCTTATACTTCCTAAGGATGCATCCTTGGGGGCTAAAACTCCCACGAGGAACCTCTTTCCTACTGCCTTTATAAGAACATTAACATTTTTGCTTTCATATTGTACTATATCCAACACATCCCCTTCATTCATGATTTTTGCCATCTCCGCTGCTGCACCGAATATTCCGCTTATAAGACTTGCCACAAATTCAATTTCATTCTCATCCTGTGTTTTACCTTTGTAAGAGGCTACCCTGCCCGCATCATCGCAAAGTACTATAAGATCCACCTTAGTTTTATTCATAAATTTTCCGAGTATATTGTCTATTTGCCTTTTTATTTCTTCGTCCATCTCATATTTTATGAGGTCAAGTTCCATATCCAAACCCTCCTTCTTATAATATAAATATTTGAGATGGAATATGTTGGCAGACTTCTTATAATCTCCGGACTCATACTTATAATAATCGGTCTATTTTTCCTCTTCTTTGAAAAGATCCCTTCCGGTAATATAGGGAAGCTTCCTGGAGACATTTTTATAAAACGCGACAATTTTGTTATTTACATCCCTATAGTAACATCAATAGTTCTAAGTATAGTGTTAACACTAATTCTTAACCTTATCTTCAGAAGATAACCTCTGTTTGTATATGTTTCCCAGTATTCCATGAACAAATTTTCCCGCCTTTTCATCGCCGTATTTCTTTGCGAGGTCTATATAATCGTTAAAAGCTCTTCCCGGATCTTGTACTCCTATGAATATAAGTTCTGCGACACCGAGCCTAAGTATGCTCCTTTCTATATATCCGAGTCTATCAAAACTCCAGTTTTCAAGATGCTCTTCTATGATTGAATCAATCCTTACTATGTTGTTGCTGACTGTATTTATAAGGTTGTTTATGTATTTCTTTACTTCATCCGAAAGTTCGTTCTCTTCAAGGTGTTCTTCTTTTATTGTATTAAGGTTACCGCCAGCAAGATCCCACCTGTAAAGTATTATAAGACTTTCTTCCCTTGCCCTTTTTCTGTATCGCATGAAATTTATATATTTTTTAACAGATTCGCCATTTCTATGGCGGAAAGCATGGCTTCCCAGCCCTTGTTGCCTTGTTTAGTTCCTGATCTTTCAATAGCTTGTATTAAATCATCGGCTGTTATAACTCCATAAGTGACTGGGATTTCACTTTCAAGAGACACAGAAGCTAAACCTTTTGTTACTTCCGAAGCTATATAATCAAAGTGGGGTGTTTCTCCCCTTATAAGCGCACCCAAAGCTACTATCGCATCCCTGTTCTTCTTCTTAGCTATTTTCTTCACGGCAAGCGGAATCTCCCAAGATCCGGGTACCCTTATTATTTCAATGTCTTCCTTATTTCCTCCGTGTCTTAAAAAGCAATCCAACGCACCCTTTATAAGTTCATCCACCAAAAGGTTGTTGAATCTGGATGCTATGATGGATATTTTAAGTCCTTTTGCATTCAGATGCCCTTCCTTCTGCTCCATATTACCGTACCTCTCCATTATTATAATTCCATGTTATCAATTAATCTCGTGTTTCCTACCCATAAGGCTATAAGTAGCCTATCGCCGGTTGAAACTTCCTCTTTTATATTAAGCTGATTATCGCAGGCTTCAATATAATCTATTTTTTTGATATGCGGATGGGATTTTAAAAACTCCTCCATTCTTTTCCTTATTATCTTCATTCTTTTTTCCCCGTTTGCCACCATTTCCTTTGCAAGTAAAAGGGATTTATATATGGCGGTTGCGGATTTCCTTTCATCTTCGGATAAATATGTATTTCTTGAACTCAGGGCAAGACCATCCTTGTCCCGAACGATCGGTACGGGGACTACTTCAACGGGTAACAGGAGATCTTCTATCATTCTCTTTATTATTACCATCTGTTGAAAATCCTTTTCCCCAAGATATAATCTATCAGGCATTACCGCATTTATCAGTTTCGTGACCACCGTGGTTACCCCCTTAAAGTGTCCGGGTCTGAACTTTCCTTCAAGTATATCGCTCAACCCTTCAACCATCACTACCGTTTGAAATCCGTTTGGGTATATTTCTTTATCCTCTGGCACAAAAACTACATCTACTCCCTGCTCATTGCATATTGCAAGGTCCCTATCTATATCACGCGGATATCTGTCATAGTCTTCGTTCTCTCCGAATTGGGTCGGATTTACATATATACTGACAACCGTAATATCATTTTGAAGTTTTGATCTTTTTATAAGTTCTATGTGACCCTCGTGTAGATAACCCATGGTGGGTACAAATCCCACAAGTTTATTTTTACCCCTATCGCATCTAACAGATTCAAGATAGTTTCTTAGCTCTCTTACCCGTTTAAATAGTATCGGCATTTATTAACCTCCTCAAGAGAAGTTATGTATTATACATTCTGATGTGGTCGGAGACAGTATGATTATTGTACTAAAAAGATTTGTGACGGGTGACGGGGATATTGTGGCTAAAGTTTACGGAAAAGGTGGTATGATGAACCTTTATGTGAAAAGTGCTTACGAAGCTGTCAATCCCTTTTTTGGTGTCTTTGAACCTTTCAATGTGATGGAGCTTTCATACAGACAGTCGGGAAATTTTATAATTCCCTTGGACTACAGAGGACTTAAAAGGTATTCTT
>WFWF01000040.1 GCA_015491275.1 Aquificales bacterium
ACATAGAGGATATTATTGAAAAATCAAAGATACCCGGTGTATTCTTAACCGTCAATGAGCTCCTTAAAATACTTAACATAATTAAACTTATAAAGATAGTAAAATACAGCATATCCGAATTTGCTGAGGAATTTCCTCATCTCAGAAAACTACTCAAAAGTTTATACTCATTTCAACCTATTGAAGCGCTTATAGAAACTGCCATTGATCCGAGGGGATTCGTTAAAGATGAAGCAAGCGAAGATTTATACAATATAAGGTCAGAATTAAAAAAACTTGAAGAAGAAGTTAAGACACGACTGGAACGGCTTTTTGAAAGACCGGATACATCATACATATTTTCAGATAGGGTTATTACTTTAAGAAACAACAGATATGTTGTACCTGTCAAAACATCCCACTACAGAAAACTATACGGCATAGTTCACGGTACATCTTCTACGGGATACACAACCTATGTGGAACCTCAGTTTGTTGTGGAGCTAAACAATAGGATAAGCGTACTGAGAGAGAAAGAAGAGAAGGAAGTCAAAAAAGTTCTTCAGAGAATAACGAGATATGTGGGGGAGGACGGTGATAGACTATTAAAGAGCTTTCAAACACTTGTTTACATAGACTATATAAAAGCGAAGTATATGTTCGCCAAGACAATAAAAGGTGTGTTTCCCCATATAGGAGATAAAGTTATTCTTAAAAATGCCAGACATCCTATTCTGGTTTTAGAAAAGGAAAATGTTATACCAGTAAATATAATCCTTAGTGAAAAAAAAGGATTGATACTCACAGGTCCTAATACGGGAGGGAAAACCGTTTCTCTAAAAACCCTGGGATTGCTTTCTCTTATGTTTCAATCCGCTATACCCATTCCGGCGGACCCAGAAAGTGAATTGCCCGTATTTGAAAATGTCTTTGTTGATATAGGTGATGAACAGAGCATCCAACAAGATCTATCCACCTTCTCCTATCACATATCAAATATTGTTGATTTTCTTGACAAAGTGAATGAAAGGACCCTCATACTTATAGATGAACTGGGGGCAGGTACGGATCCTGCGGAAGGTTCAGCCATAGGTATAGGTTTGCTTGAGTATTTAAAAGAGAAAAAGGCTTATGTATTCGTTAATACCCACCATACACCCATTAAATTGTATGCCATAAGCTCGGAATACTACACACCCGCAAGTGTAACCTTTGATAAAGCTACTCTAAAACCTACTTACCAAATAATATATAACACAATAGGCCAGAGTATGGCACTCTACATAGCAGGAAGGTTAGGATTGCCAGAGGAAATACTTAATATAGCACGGGAAAAAATAGGATCAACAGGGGAGGAGTATCTAAAAGCTGTTGAACTTCTTGAAGAATATACACGTGAATATCATAAGAAACTGGAGGAAGTTGAATCCCTTAAGGAATCCTTGGAAAAGGAAAAGGAGAAGTACAAAAGATTAAGCGAGGAGTTGGAAAGAAAGAAAAAAGAAAACTGGATAAGTATAGCATCTGAAGCCTATAACTTCCTTGAAAATCTTAAGAAGGAAGCAAGGAAGTTACTATCAGGAAACAATATAAATGAGCTTGAACGGTTTATAGAAACAAAGAAAAAGGAAATAGCTACAAAAATAGGTGATGAAAGGATATTAAAATTCTCGGTCGGAGACTGGGTTGAGCTTGCCACAAACAGAGGCAAGAAGGGTAAGATTGAGAGGATAGAAGGTAATATAGCCATAGTGTCTTTCGGTCATATAAGGCTAAGGGCTAAATTGAAAGAGCTGATACCCGTTAACAATAACGCCAAACCATCCAACACAGAAAATGGTATGTACATAAGAAAGGTTTTACCTTCCGAGTTGTACCTAAAAGGTCTCAGCGTGGATGAAGCACTGTTCAAGCTTGAAACCTTCTTAGAGGAAGCACACGCATCCGGTGTAAAGATGGCAAAAATTATACACGGAGTAGGAACTGGAGCAATAAAGAACGCCATAAGGGATTATTTGAAGAAATCTCCCTATGTGGTATTTTTCAGAGATGCATATCCCCAAGAGGGAGGTTCGGGAATAACGGTAGTATTCTTAGATAAGGAGTGATATGAGGATCATAAACAATGCGGATCTTTCCCACTTAACGACAATAAAAATAGGCGGAAGGTGTCATACCCTTGCATTTCCAGAAACGGAGGAAGATATACGGTATCTTATAAACCTTTCAAGGGATAAAAACATGCCCGTGTATATACTCGGAAGGGGATCAAATACAATTTTCGGAAGCATAAAGGGTATGGTTATAAATATGTGCAGATTTAGAGGTACACCGATAATAAAAGAAAGCAATAACCACATTGAGGTTACCTTAAAGGGGGGAAATCCCTTAAGTGATCTTATAAACATATCCGCGGAAAAAAATATGGACGGGATATATAAACTATATGGCTTTCCTGCCACAGTAGGCGGTGCGGTATCAATGAATGCGGGAGCATACGGTTATGAGATAAGTAAGTCTCTGAAAAGAATAAGATTCATAACATGGGAAGGTACCACCGAAGAGGCAGAAGTCAGCGACCTTTCCTTCAACTACAGAAAATCCCCTTTCCCCCATTTAGGTATAGTTACAGAAGTAACCTTTGAGCTTCATCCATCTTCAATTTCTGTAAAAGAAGAGATAGCAAAGATTAAGACGGACAGGATAAAAAAGCAACCCATAAATATGCCCACATCCGGTTCAACCTTTAAAAATCCGGGGAAAACGCCGGCGGGTTTACTGCTTGAGAAGTGCGGTATGAAGGGATTAAAAAAAGGTAATGTAATGTTTTCCGAAAAACATGCAAACTTCCTAATTAACCTCGGCGGAGGAACATTTGAGGATGCGGTTTACCTGATAAAAAAGGCGATTGAGGGTGTAAAAAATGAAACGGGTATAGTACTTGAAGAGGAGGTGAGATTGGTTGAGGATAGTGGTGCTGATGGGTGGAAGATCCTCTGAGAGAGAAATATCCCTGAAAACCGGTAAGGCGGTTGCGGAAGGTTTAAGAAAATTAGGACATGAGGTTATAGAAATGGATCTTGACAGTAATACACCATGTCAACTCCTTGAAATAAAACCCGACAAGGTATTTATAGCCCTTCACGGTGCATACGGGGAAGACGGGCGTATTCAAGGCATGCTTGACATACTCGGTATCCCCTACACGGGAACAGGTGTACTCGGAAGCTCAATATGTATGAGAAAAGACATAACAAAAAAACTTCTTGAATACCACGGTATAAAAACTCCAAGGTGGCTTGTACCCGCGAATGAAGAGGAAATAACCGTATGGAACACATTTCCGTGCATAGTAAAACCCGTTGACGAAGGCTCAAGCGTGGATCTTTATATCTGCAACGATAAAAATGAGCTTGCCGAAACCATATCAGATTTTCGGAACAAAGGAAAGAAAATAATGGTTGAGGAATTTATAAAGGGTAAGGATGTAACGGTAGGTCTTTTAAAGGGAAAACCGCTACCCCCCATAGAGATAAGACCCAAGAAGGGAATATATGACTACGAAAGTAAATATACAAAAGGTAAAACCGAATATGTGTTTTTGGAAGACAAAGAGTTGACAGATCAGCTTTATAAAATATCTTCTTTAATAAACGATATATTTGAGTTGAAAGATATGGCAAGGGTTGACTTCAGGATTACAGATGAAAAGGAAATATTTGCCTTAGAAATCAATACTATACCCGGTATGACCGAGTTAAGCTTACTACCGATGGCTTCGGAAAAGATGGGTATAGATTTTCATGAGCTGTTGCATATAATTATTAGTTAACACGGAGGTGGGACAGTGCAAACGGAGGGTAAAAGTAAAATAAAGATATATACGGGGGTTTTACTAGGATTACTGTGGATAGCATCAATGGCGGTCTTCGGATACACATTACCTTTTTTCCTTGATAATATAAATTTCTTCAAAGCCAAGAAGATAGTGGTTTACAAAAGCAGATACATTAATGATAAAAAAATAGAAGAAGCGCTTGCCCGGTTCAATTGGAACTGGCTTTTTCTTAAAGAATCAACCATTAAAAAACTGTTAAATGAATCGGTGGGCGGTATAGTCAAGGATGTAAACATTGACAGAGACATCACAGAAGAAGGTATTGTATTAAAGATAAGGGTGTATGAAAAGGAACCGGTAGCGGTGGTTAAGGAAAACAATAGGATATATCTCGTTGATGAAGAGGGTAATATTCTGCCTTACAGGTATATAAAGGACAAATATCCTGTTATATTTACAAACAATATTGACAACCTTAGAGAGAAATTTGTCTTCTTTTATGAAAACATACTATCAAGGTCAAGCATAAGAGAAACTTATGTATCTGATAACAAAATTATATTATATTTGACCGATCCCAACATAAAACTACTGCTTCCGCCCCTTGAAGCTCTTAATTCCGCGGTGATAAAAAGATACGAGAGTGTTATAAATATAATAAGGAGTAGCAACTTGGAAAATGTAAGTGTTGATTTAAGGTTCAAGAAATTTGCCAGTCTTAAGAAACTTATAGGTATGGAGGATTTATGAAGGTTTTTGCTTCTTTGGATGTAGGAACAAGCAAAATAGTAGCGCTAATCGGAGAGCTTGACAGTCAGAAGGAACTGCATGTTATGAGTAAGGGGGAGGTACCTTCAAGGGGTGTTGATCGCGGTTCAATAATATTCCTGAGGGATGCGAGTCACGCAATAGGTGAAGCAATCAAGGAGGTTTACAGAAAATCCGCATTTGATATATCGGATGTAATCCTCGGCATATCTTCATCAAAGATGATAAGCCAAAATGATACGGAAGGTATAACCCTTACATCCCAATCCAACGAAATAACGGAAGAACATATAAATAAGCTTCTGGAAGCGGGGAGAAACAAGTTGAAGCAGGAAGGATACAGCATTCTTCATATTATCCCAAAAAGATACAAGCTTGACGATGCGGAAGGAATAATAAACCCCTTGGGTCTCGTGGGATCAAAGCTTTCTGTTGACTTGCACGCCATAAAAGTTCCCACAACGGTGGTGCTTAATATGAAAAGGGCTGTTGAAGAAACCCGTGTAGGTGTATCGGACACAGTTCCCAATATTATAGCTTCCGCGGAAGCAGTTCTGCTTGAAGAAGAAAAGGATGCGGGTGTACTTCTGATAGATATAGGAGCTGGTCTGACCGACTTCATTCTGTACAGGGATGGAAGTCCTGAAGTTGTTGGTTCCGTTAATCTTGCAGGTATAAATATAACAAAGGATATTTTGCAAATTATGAAATTACCCTTTGAGGATGCGGAAAGGTTAAAGAAGGAACACGGATATGCCCTTACTGATCTTATAAGAAATGATGAACTTATAAGTATATATCGCAGGGGCGAAGATAAAGAGATAACCATCAGTAAAAGTGAAATAGCCAGTATAATACAGGCAAGGCTTGAGGAGATAATGGAGAGGGTGGTATCAAAGCTTGAGGATGCAAATGTTTCCCTTGATTATGCTAATGCTGGAATAGTTATAACAGGCGGAACAGCCAATCTGAAAGGTATAAAAGAGTTTGCGGAAAGGTACTTCAGCACATCAGTAAGGATAGGCAAGCCTATAAATATAGGCAGTATAGACAACAGTATTAAAGATCCCGCTTATGCAACCGCGGTAGGTTTGCTTATACATAAGGTTAGAAACCTTGATAAACAAGATTTTTTCGTAAGGAGCAACAACGGTATAAGAAGAAGGGAAGGTGCGTTTGTAAATCGCATTAAAAAGTTTTTTGAAGATATAAAAAACATGCTCTAAAGGAGGTTTAAAATGGCTCCAGTAAGCCCTGCAAGGATTAAGGTCTTTGGGGTAGGTGGTGGCGGTTGCAATATGGTCAACAGCATGTACAATCTCGCTGAATATCCCACGGAAGGAATAGAGATCTACGCCGTTAACACGGATAAACAGCATCTTGAGATACTTAATGTACCGAACAAAATTCAAATAGGGGAAAAAATAACGAAGGGATTGGGGGCAGGTGCAGATCCATCAGTCGGAGAAAAAGCGGCGCTTGAGGACAGGGACAGGCTTCAGGAAATAATGAAGGACGCAGATATGGTTTTTATATCCGCAGGACTCGGAGGAGGTACGGGAACCGGGGCAGCTCCGGTTATAGCAGGTTTGGCTAAGGAAATGGGCATACTCACAGTTGCGGTAGTTACACTTCCCTTCAGCTTTGAAGGTACATGGAAGATGGAAAGGGCACTTAAGGGATTGGAAGAGCTCAAAAAGAATGTGGATACATACATCGTTATACATAACCAAAAATTAAGTGAGCTTGATTTACCAGAAACAAAGAACATGACCATAGGTTCCGCTTTCAAGATGGTTGATTCCGTTTTAGCAAAAACGGTTTACGGAATTACAAATACCATCGTGGTACCAGCCCTCATAAATGTGGACTTTGCGGATGTGAAAACCATAATGCACAACGGAGGTCTTGCCCTCATAGGAATAGGCGACGGAGAGGGACCGGACAAGATAGAAGAGGTTGTTCAGAAGGTAATAAACAGTCCGCTTCTTGAAGGAAACACCATAGCAGGTGCAAGAAGACTTCTTCTCACCATATGGGTAAGTGAAGACACTCCCTACAGCGAGGTTGAAGAAGCTATAAACAGGATAAGACTCAATGCAGATGAAAACGCCTTTCTTATTTTCGGTGCAATAATTGATAACTCAAGGACAGATTACATAAGGATAGCTACCATAGCAACGGATTTCGGTGAAACACAGCAAAACAAACAACCGGAGTTAAAGGTTGTAGAAAAACAACCGGAAACTTATAGAATACCCGCTGTTAATCAGGGTTATAACAACGAAGACATAGAGAACATTCCCGCAATAGTAAGGAGATCAAGAAGAATGTAAATTTTCTGATATAATTTACCTACATTAAAACGCACCTTTCCCCGCTTGGGTTGCCCGCATGTGCGGGTGCGGGAAAGGGTGGCGAAACCCAAGGAGGTATATGTTATGGCAGTTATCTCAATGAAAGACTTGTTGGAAGCGGGGGTCCACTTCGGTCACGGAAAGGGACGGTGGAACCCAAAAATGGCACCTTACCTATACGGGGTAAGGAACGGTATCCATATAATTGACCTTAACAAAACGGTTGTGTATTTAGAAAACGCCTATCACTTCGTTGCGGACAGTGTAGCAAAGGGTGCGGAGATACTTTTCGTAGGGACAAAAAAACAAGCAAGGGATGTAATAAGGGAAGAGGCGGAAAGATGCGGTGCCTTTTATGTATGTGAGAGATGGGTTGGCGGATTGCTTACAAACTTTAGAACGGTAAGAAAGAGCATAATGAAACTAAGAAAACTTGAAATAATGGAGGAAGAAGGAATATTTGATGTCCTTCCCAAAAAGGAAGTAAGGAAGCTGAGAAGAAATATGGAAAAACTGAAAAAGCTGTATAGCGGTATAAGGGATATGGAAAGGATACCCGATATACTTTGGATAGTTGATACGGTGAGGGAAAGGATAGCTGTGGAAGAGGCAAAAAAACTGGGAATAACCATAGTTGCAATAGCGGATTCAAACTGCGATCCGGACGATATAGACTACATCATACCGGGTAATGATGATGCCATAAAGTCCATAAAACTTCTTACTTCAAAGATAGCTGATGCAGTTATAGAGGGCAAAACAAGAAAAGAAAGTGCGGAAGAGGTTGAAACAGAAGTTGTTAAAAGGCAGGTTGTTACCGTTGCGGAAGACGAAAGGGCTCTCTTTGAAAAAGCAATGGAAATGTCAGAAAAGTATGAGGAAATTGATAAAGATACAATAGAGTACGAATGATAAGGAGGTGCTTTTATGCCCGTAAGTATGGATGAAGTAAGAAAACTCAGAGAGATGACCGGGGCAGGTATTTTGGACTGCAAAAAAGCCCTGGAGGAAGCAAAAGGTGACATAGAAAAGGCAAAGGATATATTAAGGATTAAAGGGCTTGCGAAAGCGGAGAAAAAGGCGGGGAGGGTTACAAAGGAAGGTTTAATATACACCTATGTCTCAGAAGATGGAAAAAGGGGTGTTATCTTAGAGTTAAACTGTGAAACCGACTTTGTAGCAAGAAACGAAGAATTCAAAAAGCTGGCTGAGACAATTGCAAAACATATAGTAGAAGAGGAAGAAAATAGGAACAAGGAAGGGGAAGGTGAAGGCATTCTTGAACAAACCGTCAGATCCTTAGGTAAAAAGGTATCTGAGCTTATAAAAGAAGCTATTGCAAAAATAGGTGAGAATATCCAGATAAAAAGATTTGTAAGGTTTGATGCCGATGACACGGGTAAATTGCATACCTATACCCATGGGGAAGGCAGGATAGGAGTGCTTTTAGAATACAAAGTTCAAGGGGAAGGAAGTGAGGAAGAGATAAAAAGGATCGTTCAGGATATAGCCATGCAAATAGCTGCAATGAGACCGGAATATGTTTCATTAGAAGATGTACCAGAGGATGTTATTAATAAAGAAAAATCAATACTCAGGGAACAAACTTTAAGGGAAGGTAAACCCGAACACATAGTTGATAAGATTGTTGAAGGCAAGCTGAAAAAGGTACTTAAAGAAAAAGTATTGTTGGAACAGCTATTCATAAAAGATGATAAAAAAACAGTATCGGATATGTTGAAGGAAAAAGGGAATATAGTAGCGGTAGTAAGATTCAGGAGGTTTGAACTCGGAGGTGTTTAATATTGCAAAATGAACCCAAATATAAGAGGGTTCTATTAAAGTTATCAGGGGAGGCATTCGCAGGAAAAGAAAAGTACGGTATTGATCCTGATTTCCTTGAATACATCTCGGGAGAGATAAAAGAGATATACAACCTGGGTACGGAGATAGCCATAGTAATAGGAGGCGGTAATATCTTCAGAGGTGTGAGGGGAGGTCAGCATCTGAATATAGACAGGGCAACGGCGGATTATATGGGTATGATGGCTACCGTTATAAACGCCCTTGCCCTTCAAGATACCCTTGAAAGGCTGGTTAAAATCCCTACAAGGGTTTTATCCGCAATAGAGATGAGACAGGTTGCGGAACCTTACATAAGAAGGAGGGCGGTCAGACACCTTGAAAAGGGTAGGATTGTAATATTTGCAGGAGGTACGGGCAACCCCTTCTTTTCCACGGACACCGCCGCAGCCCTCAGAGCTGCGGAAATAGGAGCGGATGTGTTATTGAAAGCCACCAAAGTAAGCGGTATATATACAACCGATCCGGAAAAGGACCCGAATGCGGATCTTATAAAAGAGATAACCTATATAGAGGTAATAAACAGGGGGCTGAAGGTGATGGATTATACTGCTATGACCATGTGCAAGGAAATTAATTTACCCGTCATAGTTTTCAATATAAAGGAACCGGGTAATTTAAAAAAGGTTGTATCAGGGGAGAGGATAGGCACGCTTGTAACATGAGGGGGTATAAGGATGAAAATACTCGGGGAAGGTGTATTTGATTTAAATAAATTGATCGGAGAACTTTACAGGGGAACTGATAAAGGTACAGCAAGCATCTTCAAAATATTCAAGATAGGAAAGAAGTTTGACAAACTTCCGAGGGGAATATGCGGTCGTAGTAGAAACTCCACATCCCTTGTGGTAACGGATAGAGTGGAATTAGAAATGAGCCTTCACTTTGAAAATGTAAAAATAGAAGGTAGAGGACCTAACAGCACGATAATTATTAAAGGAGGTAGGGTAACCTTTGAAAATGTTTGCTTTGAATCTGTATCAATAGAAGTTTTAAAGGACGCTTATGTGTTTTTTTCTGGATGTGTATTTAAGAAAACGGACCTGCCCATAATAGGTAAAGATAGCGCGAGGATAAAAATAGACGGCGGGGAGATATTCAGATATATAAAGGGGAGGAAAGTGAAATTATGCGATAAAGCTATGCTTCTTAATGCTAAGGAGCTGATGAACCCCCTTAAGTTGGATGCTCTCACGGTATTACAGAGTCTTTCCTTTGAAACTCTCACCGCGGTCCCCTACATAGAGGTAACAGAACCTATCGTTATTGAGGAGAATACGGAAATAGGAAATCCGAAAACCCCTATAGTAATTAAGTTTAAAACAGTACCCGCCGTCATAATCCCGGACGGAGTCAGATTAAAGTTGAAAAATATATTCATAGAAGGTTCGGTTCACAGGGAAAAGGATAGATCCCCGCTTATATACCTTGAACCCAAATCCCACCTTGAGATAAACGAATGTCATATAAACAACGGAGAAATAGCCTTCCTTTTAAAGAATGCCCATTTATCAATAAACAGATCGGAGATAAAAAACTTCAGAGACTACGCAATTAAATGTGCGGATTCTTCGGTTCTGGAAATGAAAAACTCAAATGTTGCAGGATGCAAAGGTTTTATATATTCGGAATACAGCTCCCATATCTCAATAGTAGATTCAGTAATAACTAACTGCGAAACACCCGTATTCAACATAAACAGCGGTTCAAAACTTATACTTAAATCCACCCAGATAAAAGAGTTTAAAGGATCAAACTATTGTATAAACATGGACGAATCCACAGCTTATTTAGAAAGGATTAATCTTTCTTCCCTGAGGGAAGGAGCAGGCGGAATATATGCGGGCAACATGTCAAGGATAAAAATAATCAATTCGGTAATAAAAAACATTGATTCCCATTGTCTTTCAATGCACAACAATACGGTGGGAGAAATAATTAAATGCAATCTAATAGGTAATTCAAGGAGATCCAGTTCACACGCCCAAATATGGTTAAAGACATCAAGGGCTAATGTTATGAATACAAATATAGAAAAATCCCCTGCAGGAAACGGCATAGCGGTTACCGACTGGGCAAAAATTTACATAGCAAATTCAAAAATAGCCAATAACAAGGGCTTCGGTATATTCGTTGATAGAACATCAAGTGTCATAGGAGAGAATATAAGAACGGAAGGTAACAGGAAAGGTATTCTGTCCGAGATAGGAGCTAAAGTACAACTTGAATCGGGATGCATTATTAAGGACGAAATCCAGGAAGAAATACCTGTTAATTTGAATAAAAAGTGATAAAATCTATGGGCGATGGGATACAGGGTAGCCATCGTAGGAGCAACAGGCGAAGTAGGAAGAAAATTTCTACAAGTTCTTGAGGAAAGAAATTTTCCAGTCAGTGATATTGTACTTTATGCCTCTTCAAGATCCGCTGGTACAAAGTTGACTTTCAGGGGGGAAACCGTTGAAGTAATGGATATATCAAAGGAAAATAGTTTCAACGGAATTGATATAGCCTTATTTTCCGCAGGAAGCGGTGTAAGTAAAACATATGCACCTCTTTTTGCAAGGGATAATGCGGTAGTTATAGACAATTCATCCGCCTGGAGAATGGAAAAGGATGTTCCCTTGGTCGTCCCAGAAGTCAATCCTGAAGATGTTAAAAACCACAAGGGTATAATAGCTAATCCTAACTGTTCAACCATACAGATGGTCGTTGCCCTAAAACCCATATATGATAAAGTGGGTATAAGCAGGATAATAGTTTCAACCTATCAATCCGTATCGGGCGCTGGTGCAAAGTCTATAAGGGAACTTGAAGATCAGGTAAGGGCATGGTGTAAAGGTGAGGAATTTCCTCAAGAGAATTACATTCCAAGGAGAATAGCCTTTAATGTAGTACCCCATATAGACATCTTTTTAGAAAACCTCTATACAAAGGAAGAAATGAAGATGGTTAATGAAACAAGAAAAATATTGCATGATCCGGATATCAAAATTAGTGCAACTACCGTTAGAGTGCCCGTATTTTACGGACATGCGGAAGCCATAACCATAGAAACAAAGGAATTTATCTCTCCCCAGGAAGCAAGGGATATATTAAGCAAAGGCGAGGGCATAGTTGTTATGGATGATCCAGAAAACAAGGAATACCCCACACCCATAGATGCGGAAGGAAAGGATGAGGTTTTTGTGGGAAGGGTAAGGGAATCCTTGGTCTTTGAAAAGGGACTGTCCATGTGGGTGGTTGCGGACAATATTAGAAAAGGAGCTGCAACCAATGCGGTTCAAATAGCAGAGTTAATTATAAATCAATAAGACCTTCATAAATAGCTTTTCCGACAACAACGAAATCCACGGTATCTCTTAATTTTTTTACATCTTCCAAGGAAGATACACCCCCTGAAGCTATAATGGGTTTTGAAGTCATTGATCTTATAACCCTATAAGGTTCAACATCAATCCCTTCAAGGGTTCCGTCCCTCTCCACTATGGTGTAAAGATAACCCCACAGGGGTAAGTCATCATAACGCTTTACAAGATCGTAGGGTTTAAAATCCGAAGAGGATTGCCATCCGGAAACAGCCACCCTACCACCCTTACTGTCTATTGCGAGTATAATCCTATCCCTAAACTTATAAACCATCCGCTCAAAAGTATCAACATCAGTAACTGCAATGGTCCCGAGGACAAAATAGTTTATACCTATATTTTTATAAAAGGATATATGCTCGGAAGTCCTCAGCCCACCGCCGAGTTCTATCTCACCGCTAAAGTTTTCCCTTATATGCCTTATTGCTTCAACATTTATCGGTTTTCCCATTCTGGCGCCGTCAAGATCTACAACATGCAATCTCTTAAAACCTACTGAATCAAAAAGCTTCGCAACAGAAGACGGATCGTCTTTGTACTTCTTTACTCTTGAAAAATCTCCCTTTTCCAATCTTACAACCTTACCATCCCTTAAATCAATGGCGGGTATTATAAATTCCTTCAAATTTACCATTATCAGGAAAAGATTATATTGTAAAATTTAAAACATGTTTGAAAAAGAACTTGAAGAAAAGCTAAAGGATCACATAAATTATTTCCCGAGGAAGGAACAGGCTATACTAATGTGCCTGCATGAAATTCAAAATCACTACGGTTATATACCCAAGGAAAGCCTCAAGCCGTTATCGGATATGATAGGGTTGCCACTTAACCATGTGGAAGGCGTGGTCGCTTTCTATGATATGTTTGATACGGAAAGCTCCGCCCGTCACAGGATAAGGGTGTGTGTAAGTATAGTATGCCACTTCATGCAAAAGGACAAACTCATATCCGCACTTAAAGAAAAGCTGGGTATTGATATGGGTGAGGTTACAGAGGATGGAAGATTTAAGCTAATCCCCGTTCAGTGTATAGGCGGATGTTCCGAAGCCCCCCTCTTTATGATTGATGAAGACACTTACAAATTTGAAGGAGAGGAGAAGTTAGATGAAATACTTGCCAAATATACTTGATATTAAAGCGGAAACAACCCTTAATCTTTTGCTCGCAAGGGCTAAAAAGATAAAGACCCATTCCATAGATGAGTATATAGAATCGGGAGGGTATAAGACACTCAAGAAAGCCCTCTCTATGGATCCTAAGGAGATAATTGATTGGGTGGATAAGAGCCAGCTGAGAGGAAGAGGAGGAGCGGGCTTTCCCACGGGGAAAAAATGGCAGTTCGCGGTACAAAATCCTCCGCCGAGATACTTTGTATGTAATGCGGACGAGTCAGAGCCGGGTACATTTAAAGACAGAGTTCTCATTGAAAGGGATCCCCACCTGCTCATAGAAGGAATAATAATATCCTCTTACGCCATAGGGGCGGAAAAGGCATTTATATACATAAGGGGAGAGTATCCCGCGGGATACTATATACTAAGAAACGCAATAGAAGAAGCTAAAAGCAGAGGCTTCCTCGGAAATAATATACTCGGTTCCGGATACAGCCTTGATATATATGTTGCGCGCGGTGGCGGTGCATATATATGCGGTGAAGAAACTGCCCTCATAGAGTCATTGGAAGGTAAAAGGGGACACCCCAGACTAAAACCACCCTTCCCCGTTCAAAAAGGCTTGTGGGAATGTCCTACTGTGGTCAACAATGCGGAGACAATATGTAACATACCTATCATTGTTGAAAAGGGTTGGGAAGAGTACAGATATATAGGACCCTCGGAATATCCCGGACCAAAGCTGTTTCCCGTAAGCGGGAAGGTTAAAAAACCAGGCGTTTATGAGCTTCCTATGAATACGACCTTGAGGGAACTAATATTTAAGTATGCGGGAGGAACATTGGGAAATAAGAAAATAAAGGCTATATTATCTGGAGCCCTTGATTGCTTTTCAGCGGATGAACTTGACACACCTATGGACTATTCCCCCAAAGGCTTCGGAGGTACGGGTACGGTAATCGTACTAACTGAAGAAGATAATATAGTTGAACTCTGTCTTAAAATTGCAGAATTTTACGAGCATGAAAGTTGCGGTCAGTGTACACCTTGCAGGGTGGGTTGTTATGAACAGCACAATCTCCTTAAAAAGATAATAAAAGGTGATGCCTCAGAAAAGGATTGGGAAGCCTTTGTTTATATCAACAAGCATATACAACCTACATCAATATGCGGTTTGGGAGCAGTTGCAGGAAGATTGATAAGACAAGCTATGGAAAAATTCCCAAAAGAATTTGAAAGATATAAACCCACTGTAGTAAAATATTAACAAGGTAATCTGATTGGCGTATTTAAATTATTACCCAAGGGAGGTGAGGACATGATGCGTAAGACATTAGGTTTATTAATTTTAGCCTTCCCTCTGGTGTCCTATGCTTACGGACCACACGAAGCCCTTGACTGCCTTGCATGTCACGACCCACACTATGCAAAGGCTTACAAGATATTCAAAGTGGTGAATAAGGTTTATCCAAACCCGAGGACCGGCAAAACGATTGACGGTATATCCGCCTTGTGTCTCGGATGTCACAATCTGGAAAAGTTCGGCGGAGCCAATGTGAGACCCATATTCCTGCACATGACCCATCCGGTCAACATAAAACCAAATCCCAAGATAGCTCAGGTCCCCAAAAAACTCTTGCGTGACGGAATCCTGCAGTGTGTTAGCTGTCACGACCCCCACCCATCAAATCCCAACTGGAAATATCTAAGGGTGGACACTAAGGGAGGCTCACAGGTGGGCAGATTCTGTGCTCTATGCCATCCCGCAAAGGCGGATCTAAAATTTTACGGTCTTAGATCAAAGAAGGACCTGAAGGTTTTTACCTCAATGAACGAGGCGATAGGTCCTGTATCCCTATCCCTGAATGACCCTAATTTAACAATACAAAATCCCACACCCAATTATGTAAGAGCCTTCGGTGATTTCAAAAACAGCCTTGCTCCCGCCTATACCTATGTACCTCTTGAACCGTGGATATACAACCCTGATCCCAAAAGGCTTCCTCCCGAACTCAGAAAGCTCATAGAGGCTTCAAAAAAGCCCAAAACAAAGAAAAAGAAGTAAACCGATGGGCGTAAAGGAAACGGTAAAAGCACTTTCCGTAATAGGAATAGGAGAAATTTACATAACAGGGAAAGTTAAGGTAGGGGGGAATGTTAAATCTTACCCGAATAAGAGACAGGTCCTCAGAGCACTCTTTGATTCTTATAAGGATTGTACCAAGTGCGACCTACACAAAAGCAGAAGGCAGGTGGTTTTCGGCGACGGAAATCCTGACTCTCCGGTGGTCTTCGTAGGAGAAGCACCGGGTGAAGAAGAAGATATACAAGGTAAACCTTTTGTGGGAAGGGCTGGCAGATATTTGAACGAACAACTAAAAAGAATAGGCATGCCGAGGGAAACCGTGTATATAACAAATGTAAATAAGTGCAGACCGCCGGGAAACAGAAAACCGAACTATATTGAGATGCAGGCATGCCTTCCCTATCTCAGGAAGGAGCTAAGTATAATAAATCCCAAAGTTATATGTTGCCTGGGTGCAACAGCGGCAGAAGGGATACTGGGTAAAAAGATACAAATTACAAAAATGAGGGGCCAGCTCTTCCCCTATCCTTACAACCCTTCAGTAAAGGTATTTCTAACCTTTCATCCCGCCTTTATCCTGCGTAATCTGAATGCGGAAGGGGAGTTTATAGAAGATCTGATAAAGTTAAAGGAAATCGTAAAAGGTGGGTTATAATTTATTTTCTATAAAATGAGCTATTTAACAAAAGAGTTTAAGCCGTACCTTGAAAGGGGACTTGATCCCCTGATTGATAAACTTGCCCATTTCAAAGTAAGCCCCAATTCCATAACCCTTCTCGGACTTACCCTCATAGCGGGAGGTTCTGTTTTCCTTTACTTGGACATGAGATATTACGGCGCGACATTGCTGATTATTGGTGCCCTCATGGATACGATAGACGGTCACCTCGCCAGGAAAACAGGTGCCCAATCACCCTTCGGAGCATTCTTAGACTCTACGGTTGATAGAATTTCCGATGCACTTCCTTTTTGTGCATTTGTCCTTATATACGCAGAAAGGGACGAATATCTATATATCTTTATAACTCTCACAGCACTCGTATCTTCCTTCCTCGTAAGCTACACAAGGGCAAGGGCGGAATCCTTAGGAGTAAAAAATATGGGAGGGCTCTTTGAAAGGTCAGAGAGGTGGATAACCCTCCTCTTAGGCATACTCACCCAACTTGAAATAATAGCCCTTCTTATAATAGCTGTAGGCTCAGCATATACATCTTTTCAGAGGGTAAAAATTACGGAAAAACTTCTGGAGTCAGGAGGAAGCACAGATGATATTAACCGCGGATAGGGAAGAACTTGAAGTGGTCCTAAAAAAGGCAAGACAGGCTACGGAAACAAAATCTGCTCTCCCCATACTTACAAATTTTCTTATATCCGCAGAAGATTCGGTACTAATTATAAGGGCAACCGATCTTGAGAATTATTTGACCATTAAAATAAGGGCTGAAGTTGAAAGAGAAGGTAAAACATGTGTTAATTCAAAAAAGATTACGGAAATAGTCAGGAACTTAAATTCAGCCACGGTACAATTTGAATTAAAGGACAACAACCTGGTAATAAGGGGAGGAAGAAGTGTATTTAAACTTCCAGTCGCGGACCCAGATGACTTTCCCGAATTTATGGAATCTCCCGAAGTGTCGGAGTACATAGGAGGAGAAATATTGATAAACGGAATAGATAAGGTAGAGTATGCCATTGCAAAGGAAGAAGGAAATATAGCACTGCAAGGACTTTATATATCCGGTTATGAAGACGAGATACACTTTGTAGGCTCAGACGGGCACAGACTCGCCCTATTTTATCCCAAAGGAAAGCTTAGTTCATCCTTTTTGCTTTCGCGAAAGAGTTTAAAGGTGTTAAAACAGTTAGTAAGCAGTATTGAAAATATAGGGATAAGTATCTCTCAAGACGGTTCTTTGGCATACTTTATATCGGAGGAATGGCAGTTAGGTGTAAGGCTTTTGGAAGGTGAATTTCCAAACTATATGGGTGTAATCCCCACAAGTTTTTCAAGGGAAATTAAACTTGACAAAAATGAACTTAAAAGAATCCTCAAAAGACTGTCAAGTATTGCGGAAGGAAGTGTACTACCTTTAAAAATGCACTTCAGCAACAATTTGCTTGTGCTGGAAGTAAGCGACCCTGATTTCGGAGAAGGAAGGGAAGAAATGGATGTAGAGTACACGGAAGAACCCTATGAGATTTCTTTTAACGGCAAATATGTATTGGATGCGATAGATCATTTTGATACGGATGAAGTTATATTTAAGTTTACTTCACCAGATACCGCAGCCCTTATAGAGTCAATAGATGAGGCAAAAGATCCGTATAAATGTATAATAATGCCCATGAGATTGTGAAGGAGGTTTTAAATGAAATTGCTTAAAGCCCTCATCACATTACTCCTTATGGGTATGCCCCTACTTGAATATGACTTCTCAGTAGCAAAGGAATCCAAAGGTATAAAGACTAAGACGGTTAAGAAGGTAAAGAAGAAGAAAAGAAAATCCTACAGATGGGTAAGGGTTTCCACGAAGGTAAACAGAAAGGTGGACGGGGATAAAATAAAGTTAGAAGACATGATCAGAGACATCCAATGAGTGATCAAAACAGTAAGATAATAGAGGAACTCAAATTAAGGCAGGGGGACACATGGCGTGTCCTCAAGATAATGAGCGAGTTCGTTAAAGGTTTTGATGAGCTTGCCCATCTTGGTCCTGCGGTTACCTTCTTCGGAAGCTCAAGAAGTAAAGAAACGGATATCTACTACAAGCTGGCATACGAAACAGCCTTTATGCTTGGTAAAAAAGGATACACAATCATAACGGGCGGTGGTCCTGGCATAATGGAAGCAGCTAACAGAGGTGCTTATGATAGCGGAGCTGTTTCCGTAGGTCTAAATATTGAAATACCCACGGAACAGGAAGCAAATAAGTATCAGAATATATCCCTGCAGTTTGATTACTTCTTTGTAAGAAAGGTAATGCTTATTAAATATTCCTTAGCTTACATTATCTTTCCCGGAGGTTTCGGAACCTTTGATGAATTGTTTGAAGCCCTCACTCTTATTCAAACCGGTAAAAGTCATAGATTTCCTGTAATATTGTTCGGCAGTGACTACTGGCAACCGCTCATAGACTATATGAAAAATGTTATGATAAAATTTGGTACTATAGATCCAGAAGATGTAAATATAATGACAATAACAGATGATCCAAAGGAGGTGCTTGAAATAGTTCACAGAAGGAGTGAGGAAAAGTACAGATATCTTGAGGAATACGGGCAACCCAACGAATTCATGAAAAAGTTAAAAAAACTTATAGAAAAAGGGAAATGAAACTTATACATATCTCCGACCTTCATGCAGGGAAAACCTTGGGTAACATATCCAGGAACGAAGATCTCCTTTACGCCCTTGATCAGATTATAAGTTTCTCTAAGGAAAACGGAATAAATACAGTACTCGTAGCAGGCGATATCTTTGATAAGGCTAATCCTGATAACCTTTCAAAACAGCTTATATTTGAGGATTTCTTTCTCAGATTAAATGCACTCAATATAAACACAATAGTAATTGCGGGAAACCATGACAGTTACGATTTTTTTAAAAGTATTAAAGAGTTAAGTAAATTGGCACGCGTTCATATATTTGACAGACCGAGTCCTGAAAACTTTACAATAGATCTTGACCATGTAACAATAGTTGCCCTTCCATATCCTTCCGAGAGGGTAATTACGGAAGCGAGTGAAAAAGCAAATATATCCTATGCGGAGAAGGTTGAGAAGTTTATCAATTATATGGATAAAAAGACCGAGGATAAGAAAAACAAGATATTTGTAGCCCACCTGATGGTAGCGGGGGCGGTATGCACTCATACAGAAAGGGAAGTACATATATCGGATTATTACGCTGTACCCCCTACCGCCATTCCTTCATCCTTCACCTATGTTGCCCTCGGACATGTCCATAAGCATCAGAGGATAGATAAAGCTCCTGTTCCCGCATATTACAGTGGAACCCTTTACCAGATAGATTTTTCTGAGGCAGGACAAGACAAGTACTTTAACTTCATTGAAATAGATGAAGAGGGTATAAAACACTTGGAGAAGGTCAAGGTAGATATAAAAAATCCTCTTATAAACATAGAAATTGGTCAAGAGGAGGTTCTTCATAAACTACCCGATTTGAAAAGATTTAACGGATATATAAAACTCATCGTCCATGTTAAGAATAAAAAAACAATACCCTACATAGTTGACAGAATAAAGGAGGAGATAGGCGAAAAGCTTCCGAGGGGCGTTGAACTAAGAAGCGAATATGACACTCGTAAGGAGCATTCCCTTGAAAATATAAATCTTACACCTCTCGGACTATATAAGGAGTACTATAAAAAGGAATACGGGGAGGAGATGCATGAGGATATAGAGAGGGCATTCATAACCCTCTTAGAGGAAACCTATGAGACCCCTTCTCCTTAAAAT
>WFWF01000041.1 GCA_015491275.1 Aquificales bacterium
ATAAATACGATTATTCGGATGAGGAGCTTAAAGAGTGGGCTTTAAAAATAAAACAAGCGGAATGTAAAGAGGTCTTCGCCTATTTTAACAACGATTTTAATGCCAATGCACCCCGCAATTGCGAGAAACTAAAATATTTTTTACAGTAAAATCTAAGTATGGAAAAGGAAATAAGGGAGGGTTTGAAGGAGTTAGCCTACAATCTATGGTGGACATGGGAACCAGAAGTAAGGAAGCTTTTCAGATCAATTGATCCCATCCTTTGGGATGAGGTAAAAGAGAATCCCATAGAACTGCTCAAAAGGGCTGACTTGAGAATAAGGGAGATTGTAACTGATAAAAAGTTTATATCAAAATTCAATTATATTTACGGATACTTTCAAGAATACATGAACAAACCGAGCCACTACAGGGAGAGATTCAAAAAACCCATAGCCTTTTTTTCTCCGGAGTACGGACTCCACCACACCCTACTTATATACGCGGGCGGGCTCGGATTTCTCGCAGGCGACATCCTCAAAGAAAGCAGTGATCTCGGTTTTCCCATGGTGGGTATAGGCTTCATGTATCCGGAAGGCTATGTTAAACAGCGTATAAACAAAGATGGATGGCAAGAGGACAACAGCGATCTTATAAAGAAGGAAAATATGCCAATAAAAAAACTTTACGATAATGAGGGCAACTGGATAAAGATATACACTTACTGCTATGACGAAAAAGTATATATGGGCGTATGGAAGGCTGAGGTGGGGAGGACGCCCTTATACCTCTTGGATACAGATGTTGAAGAAAATGCACCCCACAATAGAGAAATTTCATCAAAGCTTTATATAGCGGACAGCGAATTGAGATTAAAACAGATGATGGTACTGGGTTTCGGAGGCATCATACTCCTTGAAAAACTCGGCATTGACATTTACGGAATTCATATAAATGAAGACTATCCCGTTTTTGCCCTTCTCGCACGCATTCTCAATTTTATGAAGAAGGGCATGCCTTATGAAGATGCCTTAGAAAAAACCCGAAGAACCTCACTGTTTACAACCCATACACCCCTAAGATCCGCAATAAATGTATTTCCCATGGACATGGTAAAAAAACAATTCGGTTTTATAAAGGAAAAATACGGTATTGATCTTTCAAAGATAATAGAGTTGGGAAGATCGCCAGAAGGGGAAGGGCTCAATACGACCGTAATGGCGATGAGGCTTGCTGGTCATATAAATGCGGTGAGTAAAAAGCATCAGGAAGTAACAAAAAATATGTGGAATTTCCTTTGGGAGGAAGAACCGCCCATAGATTATGTAACCAACGGGGTGCATCTTCCAACCTGGATATGCGAGCACCTGCGCACACTTTTCAACAAATACCTCGGGGAAAACTGGCTTGATCTTCATGACAAAAGATCCCTCTGGGAGCTTGTTGACGATATACCGGATGAAGAACTCTGGCATGTCCATATAAAGAATAAGGAAAACATGATAATCCATATAAGGGAAAGGGCAAGGAAGAGGTGGTACAAGGAAAAGGCTGATCCTTCCCTGCTTACAGCCTTCGGAGTCTTTCTCAATCCGAGCATACTAACCGTAGGATTTGCAAGAAGGATGACATCCTATAAAAGACCCGATCTTATATTCACCGATCCGGACAGGCTCGCCCGCATAGTGACGAATCCCGAAAGACCCGTTCAGATAATATTTGCAGGGAAAGCTCACCCCGCGGATGAGGAAGGCAAAGAAATTATAAGGAGGATATTCAACTTTGCCCGCGATCCGAGGTTTGAAGGTAGAATAGCCTTCGTTGAAGATTATGACGAACAATTGGCTCACTATCTTGTGCGTGGAGTGGATGTATGGCTTAACAATCCCCTTCCGCCCTTAGAAGCATGCGGTACAAGCGGTATGAAGGCATCAATGAACGGTGTGCCTCACTTCTCAATACTTGACGGATGGTGGATAGAAGGATATAACGGGGAGAACGGATGGGCTTTTGACAATACAAATCCCGCAGAATCCATATACGAGATACTTGAGGAGAAAATAGTTCCCCTTTACTATGATTGGGAAAACGGGGGTTTCCCCAAGAAGTGGGTAAGGCTTATGAAGTCAGCAATTAAGAGCATTGCACCCAATTTTTGCGCAAGGAGAATGTTAAAAAATTACATAGACAAATTCTACTCAAGAATGGTTGAATAAAATGAAAAAGCTTTATCTAATTCTATGGTGGCACATGCACCAGCCCATGTATAAAAACCCCTTTACAAATATCTATGAACTTCCTTGGGTATTTCTTCACAGCATAAAGGACTACCTTGAAATGCCCCTCTTCTTGGAAAAATTCACCAAGCTTAAAATGAACTTCAACCTTACCCCCGTGCTTATAGACCAGATTGAGGATTATCAAAGGAATGATGTAAGCTGTAGGCTGTTGAATGTGATAAAAAAACATCCCAGTGATATAGAGAAAGAAGAAAGGGAGTTTTTCCTTTCCTTAATAGAAGTCATGACGGATAGGCTGAAGGAAAGGATGCCCCTGCTGAAGGAAACAGCACATACAAGACTTTTGGATATTAAGGTAGCCTTTTTAATGGCATGGGTGGGGGAGATGAGCGGAGGCAGGAGCGATATCATAAAAGCCCTCAAAGATAAGGGAAGAGATTACACTGAAGAAGAAAAGAACATGCTACTTGAAGCATTAAGGCACATCATAGGAGACATACTGCCCGCATACAGAAGACTGCAGGAAGAAGGAAGAATATGTGTAACCACATCCCCCTACTACCATCCCATACTTCCCCTGCTCTTCAGCATAGATTCAGCAAAAGAAGTTGTGGGGGATATAGCCTTACCCGATGTCAGGGCTGATACAAAGGAAGATGCCTTCGCCCATATTGAAAGGGCAATAGATAAGTATAGAAAGATTTTCGGTGATAGTCCAGCAGGCTGTTGGCCCTCGGAGGGGGCGGTGAGCAACACGGTCCTTGATGCCCTTTATAAAAAGGGCATAGTTATATGCGGAACCGATGAATCCGTCCTTGAAAACAGTACGGGAACCAAGGATATATACAAGCCATATATATTCGGGAACGGTATAAGAATCCTTTTCAGAAACAGGGAATTAAGCGATAAGATAGGCTTTGTATATCACCATTGGCAGGAGGAGGACGGGGTTTCAGATTTCCTGAAAGGTCTCAGACACATCTATGAAACCCATGAAAATCCTGTTGTAACCGTAATACTGGACGGAGAAAATTGCTGGGAATATTATCCAGATAACGGTAACAGATTCCTCAATCTTTTTTATGAAACCTTAGAAAGGGAAGATTGGATAGAAACCCTCACCCTTAATGAAGTTTTTGAGAAGGAACTTCAGACAAAGGAGATTCATCATATTAAGGCGGGAAGTTGGATAAACGGGAATCTTCTCAAATGGATAGGCAATCCCGAAAAAAACAGATTCTGGGAGATGCTTCTTAAGACAAGGAAAATAAGCGGGCTAAACAGAAGTATAATGATTGCGGAAGGTAGCGATTGGTTCTGGTGGCAGGGTGAATCGGAAAAAGCTCCCTTCCTTGATGTGTTTAAAGACCTGTTCATAAACTACCTTAAGTATGCTTGTATAGAGTCTGGTGCGGATATGCCCGACTTTTTGGAGAATCAATGAAGGTACTTTTTGTAACAAGTGAGATGTATCCTTATGCGAAGGCGGGAGGGTTGGGTGATGTTTCCTTTTCCCTTCCGAGGGCATTAAAAAGACTCGGTGTTGATATAATATCCGCGGTCCCCCTCTACAACTTTATTGATCCCAAGAAACACGGTATAAGACATACGGGTAAATGGGTTGGTGTGTATGTAAACGGAGGATGGTACAAGTTTGAGATACTTAGAAAGAATAACATCTTCTTCTTCAAAAATGAGGAACTTCTCAAGGGTAGCCATGTTTACGGTCCCGCGGGATGGGAATATGAAAACAGCGATATAAGATTCGGAAGCTTCTGTTGGGCGGTTGCGGAATCCCTCAGAAAGGGGATCATTGATGCGGATACCATACATCTCAATGACTGGCCCACAGCCCTTATTGCGGTTATACTAAAAGAGATATTCGGGTGGGATAAGAAGGTTATCCTTACAATCCACAATATAGCCTACCAAGGCATATTTGACAAGGAAGCCATAGACAGGCTCGCCCTTCCATCTTATCTCTTTAATACGGACGCCCTTGAGTTTTGGGGAAGGGTAAATCTGCTAAAGGGAGGAATAATATACAGCGATTTTATAACAACGGTAAGCTCAACCTATGCGGAGGAAATACTCACCCAAGAGTACGGTTACGGTCTTGAAGGAGTCTTGAAAAGATACAGACACAAACTCAGGGGAATACTTAACGGAATAGACAACGAAGTCTGGAATCCGAAGAAAGATCCAAAAATATTTGAAAATTTTTCCGCAAGGGATATTGATAAGAAAGAAAAAAACAAAAATATTCTTCTCAAAAGATTCAATATAAATAACGCGGACAGGCCCCTCTTCGCTTTTATAAACCGCCTGACCCATCAAAAGGGCGTTGAGCTGATTCTTGAATCTGTTGAGGAACTATCAAGGTTAAATGCCTTTTTCTTCTTCCTGGGTGAAGGTGAGTACAGTAACGCCTTCAGAGAAATAGGTAACATTTATGAAAATATAATAACGAAGGTGAGCTTTGATGATGCCCTTGCAAGACAGCTTTACTCTTCAGCGGATTTTATAATGATGCCTTCCTTCTTTGAGCCGTGCGGACTGTCCCACCTCATAGGCATGCGGTACGGATGCATCCCCCTCGTCAGGGAAACGGGAGGTCTTGCTGATACAGTTGTAGACATCTCGGAGGACAAAGGTTACGGTATCACCTTCAAGAATCCTACAAAATGGGAGTTTCTGTGTGCGGTCAAAAGGGCGGTTGAACTGTACCATAACAAGGAAAGGTTGAAAAAAATAAGAAGGGAAGTATTAAAAAAGGATTTTTCATGGAAGAGATTCGCCAGGGAGTATCTTGATCTTTACAATGAAAGCTACAAAACCCTTTAGCTTACTTACGGATTTTGATATTTACCTTTTCAGGAAAGGTGAACATACACGGTTGTATCTCAAACTCGGCAGTCATCCCATTGAATTGGAAGGCCAGAAAGGAACATACTTTGCGGTATGGGCACCCAATGCGGACTATGTGGCGGTTATAGGAGATTTTAACGGCTGGGATAGGGGGAAAAATCCCCTTTTCAAAAGGGAAGACGGATCAGGTATATGGGAAGGTTTCATCCCCGATGTTGAGAAGGGCATGCTTTATAAATATTTCATAGCAAGGGGGTCATGGTGGGCGGAAAAGGGGGATCCCTTCGCCTTTTATTGGGAGGTACCGCCGAGGACAGCATCCATAGTGTGGGAATTAAACTTCCGCTGGGAGGATGATAAGTGGATGGAGGAAAGGCACAGATTCAACAACATAAACTCCCCGTGGTGCATATATGAAGTGCATATAGGATCATGGAAAAAGGGTCTAACCTACAGGGAATTTGCGGACGAAATAGCGGAATATCTTAAGGAAATGAGATTTACCCATCTGGAGCTATTGCCCGTTATGGAACATCCCTTCTACGGCTCATGGGGTTATCAGATCACGGGATACTTTGCCCCCACATCAAGATACGGAACACCCGAAGATTTTATGTACTTGGTAAACAAACTCCATCAGAATAATATAGGGATCATACTTGACTGGGTACCTTCCCACTTCCCCAAGGACCTTCACGGTCTTGCCTATTTTGACGGCACACATCTTTACGAGTATCCCGACTGGAGGAAGGGATGGCATCCCGATTGGGACAGCTTTGTATTTGATTACGGCAAACCCGAAGTCAGATCTTTTCTTTTAAGCTCCGCCCATTTCTGGGCGGATGTATATCATGCGGATGCCCTGAGGGTTGATGCTGTTGCCTCAATGCTTTACCTTGATTATTCAAGAAGAGAGGGTGAATGGATACCCAATATCTACGGTGGAAAGGAAAACCTTGAAGCCATAGAATTCATTAAAAAACTGAATGAATCCCTCTACGGTGATTTCCCCCATATACAAACCATAGCGGAGGAATCAACCGCATGGCCCATGGTCACAAGACCCGTTTATACGGGGGGTCTCGGTTTCGGTTTTAAATGGAACATGGGGTGGATGCACGATACCCTATTTTACTTCTCCAAAGATCCAATATATAGGAAGTATCATCACAATGATATAACCTTCAGTATATGGTACGCATTTAGTGAGAACTTCATCTTGCCCTTATCCCATGATGAGGTTGTACACGGCAAAGGTTCCCTCATAAATAAAATGCCCGGTGATTACTGGCAGAAGTTTGCCAACCTGAGGGCTTTGTTAGCCTATATGTGGGCACATCCGGGTAAAAAACTGCTGTTCATGGGAAGTGAAATAGGACAGTTTGATGAATGGAATCATGAATCAAGCATCCAGTGGAATCTCCTTGATTATGAAAGCCACAGGGGTGTCCACAGATTGATAAAGGATCTTAACAGGACATTAAAGGAAAACCCGCCCCTTTACGAACTTGATTGTTCATACGAAGGCTTTGAATGGATTGATTTCCACGATTGGGAGAAAAGTATAATATCCTTTATAAGAAAGGACAGTGCGGGTAATAAGATCCTCGTAGTTTGCAACTTTACACCCGTCCCGAGGTACAACTACAGGGTGGGCGTACCGGAAGGGGGTTTTTGGAAGGAAATACTTAATACGGACGCAAAAGAATACTGGGGGTCAGGAATAGGCAACATGGGAGGCAAAGAAGCGGACCCGGTACCTTTTCACGGAAGACCCTACTCCCTTGAACTTGTTTTACCCCCCTTAGCGGTTATATATATGAAAAAGGAAAAATGAGAAGGGCAGGAATACTTTTGCATATAACCTCTTTACCGTCCGACGGACCCGTGGGTGATTTCGGTCCGTCCGCTTATGAATTCATTGATTTTCTGGCGGATAGTAAACAGGGAATATGGCATATCCTTCCTTTGCATCCCACCCACCCTTCCTTAGGAAATTCCCCCTACAACCCCCTTTCCCTATTTGCGGGAAACAAGCTATTTATAAGTGCTGAAATACTTGCGGAGGAAGGTCTTCTTGAAAGAAAGTATATCAAACCTTTACTCCCCACACCCGAGGTTGACTATAGGAGGGCAATGAGGGAAAAGGAAAACATATTGAAAAAAGCCTTCCTTAATTTTACTCCGACAAGGGAGTATGAAGAATTCTGCAAGAAAAACAGCCACTGGCTTGAGGACTTTGCAACCTTTGAAGCAATAAGTAAAAAACACGGTATTGAATGGCATAAATGGACGGATAAAATACATGTGTCCGAAGAAGAAATAGATTTCTCAAAGTTCTGTCAATTTATATTCTTCAGACAGTGGTTCAGACTGAAAGAGTATGCAAACAGCAAAGGGGTGATGATCTTCGGAGACATGCCCATCTACCCCGCCTATCACAGTGCGGATGTATGGTCAAACCCTTATCTCTTTAAACTTGATAAGGATAAAAAACCCAAGGCGGTTGCGGGAGTACCCCCCGACTACTTCAGCTCAACCGGTCAGCTTTGGGGCAATCCTGTTTATGATTGGGGGAACATAAAAGAAGATAATTTTTCATGGTTTGTAAAAAGATTCATTCACCTGAAAAAAATGTACGACTATGTAAGGATAGACCACTTTAGGGGATACATAGCGTACTGGGAGGTCCCCGCGGGAGAAAAGACAGCTTTAAAAGGCAAATGGGTAAGAGCGCCTTATGAAGAGTTCTTCAAAAAGATACTGAGATTTGTTGACCCATCACGCCTTATAGCCGAAGATCTCGGATACATAACTCCCGATGTAAGGGAAGTTATCAGGAAATTTAATATAGCGGGCATGAGAGTTCTTCAATTCGGTTTTGATGAGATAAACAGCGAACACCTACCTCACAACTACCCGGAAAACTGCATAGCCTTTACCGGCACCCATGACAATCTCCCTCTGCTGGCATGGTTTGAAAAAACTAACGCAAAGGTAAAAAACAACCTCTTTTCCTATATCGGTCTAAAAATAGACGGGGATAAAATAAATGACATACTCATAAGGCTTCTCTATATGTCAAAGGCAAAAATAGTCATAGTTCCTATCCAAGATATCCTAAAACTCAGTGAAGACGCCCGGATAAATACACCCTCAAAGAAAATGGGCAACTGGAAATGGAGGGTAGAAAAGAAATACCTGAACACAGAAGTAACAGCTTACCTCTCGGAGATAACAGGGGTTTATGGGAGATAGAAAGAAGATCCTGAGTAAAATACTTTAGAAGAAAGGGTATAAAAATGGATTCAACAGATATGAACAACAAAATAGTTAAAGGTCCATTCTGGAAAGAACCGGTTAGGATTACCAAGGCGGAGTACATTAATGGTGGCGAGTATCTTCACCTTATAGGTTCAACCCTTTACTCCAAGGAGTATGTGGAAGATATACTTGACAAAAGCCAAATTGAAAACCTTGAGGTAATTGATGAGTCCATAAACTTCTCCTACTCACCCAAGAATCTTTTTTACTACTTAGAAGCTCTAAGATTTAAAAATGCATCACTTTTTGACCCCCTTCTTGCGGTCAGCGTTTCCAAAATACATCCTCTACCCTTTCAGATAGAGGCGGTTTACGGCTATATACTCAAACAGCCGAGGATCAGATTCCTAATAGCCGATGACCCGGGGGCTGGAAAAACCATAATGGCAGGACTCGTTATAAAAGAGATGAAGCTTAGAGGTCTCGTTAAAAGGATTCTTATAGTGGTTCCCGGGCATTTAAAAGACCAGTGGAAGAGGGAAATGAAGGATAGGTTTAAAGAAGACTTCGTTGAATTTAACAGAAGCTCTATAGCATCACACTACCTACAGAACCCCTTAGATAAAAATGACCAAGTAATATCTTCTATGGATTTCTTAAAACAAGACGACATCCTACCCATTCTCAACAGCACCCACTGGGATCTGGTAATAGTTGACGAAGCACACAAGATGGCAGCTTACAGATACAACGATAGTGTTCGTAAAACCCAGAGGTATAAACTCGGTGAAGTGCTTTCAAGGAACTCAGATCACCTATTATTTCTTACCGCCACGCCTCACCGGGGAGATCCCGAAAACTTCAGGCTTTTCCTTGACCTTCTTGTCCCGGGATTCTTTGCCAAACCCGAAATGATAGAAGAATCCCTGAGAAACAAAGACAACCCACTGTTTATAAGAAGACTAAAAGAGGATCTGAGAGACTTTGAGGGAAGACCCATATTCACCAACAGGTATCCGAAGACCATAAGGTTCAGGCTGTCAGAAAAAGAACAGGAGCTATACCTTGAGGTTACAAGGTATGTAAGGGAACAGTATAACAAGGCAATGTCTGAGCAGAAAAACAGAAACCTCGCCTTTGCGCTGATGATTCTCCAAAGAAGGATGGCATCAAGTACATACGCACTGCTCAGGTCTTTGGAAAGAAGAAAGAAAAGATTGGAAAAGCTACTAAAGCCAACAGAAAAACCCGTAAGAATTTCACAAGTTGACCTTGAGGCGGTGGAAGACCTTGAGGAAGAGGAAAGGTGGAAAAAGGAAGAAGAATGGGAAGCGGTAAGCATAGCAAGAAATCCAGAAGAATTACGGGCGGAGATAAAAACCTTAGAGGGATTGATAGATAGAGCTTACGAAATAATTCGCAGTGAAAAAGAGGTAAAACTTAGTGAGCTTAAGAAAGCTATTGAAGAAGGTTTTAAGAAGATAAAAGAGATGCAAGGAAACCCTAAAATTCTGATATTTACAGAATCAAAGGACACTCTTGAATACCTCGTGGGCAAGATAAAAAGCTGGGGCTACAGCGTCAACTTCATCCATGGTGCAATGGGCTTGCCTGACAGGATAAAAGAGGAAAAAAGGTTCAGGGATGAAACCCAAATAATGGTTGCTACAGAAGCTGCGGGTGAGGGTATCAACCTTCAGTTCTGCCACATAATGATTAACTATGACATACCATGGAATCCCAACAGGCTTGAGCAAAGAATGGGAAGGATACACAGATACGGACAGCAAAAGGATGTCTATATCTTCAATCTGGTAGCGGAAGATACAGTTGAGGGGAAGGTACTCTCAAGAATGTTTGAAAAGCTTGAGGAGATACGGGAAAAACTCGGAAGCGACAGAGTTTTTGATGTTATAGGTGAAGTATTCCACGGAAAGAACCTCTATCAGCTCATAATTGATGCTGTAACCAAAACGAAAACCCTTGAAGAAGTCCTAAAGGAGATGGATATAAAACCCGATGAAGGCTATCTAAAAAATATCAGAGAGATCCTCGGAGAGTCCTTGGCAACAAGGTTCATAGACTACACAAAGATAAGGGACATAGCGGAGAAAGCAAAGGAATACAGACTTATCCCCGAATATGTAGAAGAGTTCTTTAAAAGAGTCTTCAAAGAGGCAGGAGGAAGCTACAGGGAACTGAGAGATGGTTTTATAGCCATTGACTCCATTCCTTACGAAATAAGGAAGATAGCGGACAGGCAGGACTTTAAAAACAGATTCGGCGACCTTGACAAAAGGTATCCCAAGGCAACCTTTGACAGCCAGAAAGCTTTTGAGAATCCCGATGCGGAGTTCATCTCCTTCGGACACCCACTTCTTGAGGCTCTGATAGAGTGGACCTTAAATAAGTTCAGAGAAGGTGTAAAGAAAGGTGCGGTATTTGAAGACCCTTCGGGTATCCTTGACGGATATATATGGTTTTACATAGCTCAGGTCAAAGACGGCAAGGGAGCGGTCGCAGGAAGGAAAGTATTAGCAATCTATGAGTC
>WFWF01000042.1 GCA_015491275.1 Aquificales bacterium
TTACGATACTATCAATAACCGCTGTACCTATAGCAACTGCCTTCTCTTTTATAAGCTCAAATGCTTCCTCCCGTTCCTCAGGAGACATTGATTTTGAATCGCCTTTTATAAAAGGTTCCGTATGCGGTTTGAGGATAACCGCAGCGGCTACTACGGGACCAGCTATGGGACCCCTTCCTGCCTCATCAACACCTGCTACAACAAGTCCCCTCTCCCACAAAGGTTTTTCTATTTCGGTCATTGTTCTTTTGATTCTTGCACTTGCTTTTCTTCTTCCTTTATTTCAGTTGCTTCAGTTTCCGCTTCCTCCATTGCCTTCTTCTCTTCTTCCCTCTTTCTCCTCTCTTCAGCCTTTCTTCTTTCCTTAGCCTCATAATCCCATATCTTTATCTCTTTGATTTTCCTCACCGCTTCTTTACCTTGGATGTCCCTGAGGAAGTAGAGTTTTGCCCTTCTCACTTTACCTATCTTGGATACTTCTATCTTCTCAATGTTGGGACTGTAGTAGGGAAATATCCTTTCTATACCTACATTAAATGATTCCTTTCTGACCGTAAAGGTTTTATTGAGGCCCGCGCCCCTTATTCTTATTACCACACCTTCAAAAACCTGTATTCTTTCTTTATCACCTTCCTTTATCTTGTAGTGAACCCTTACGGTATCACCTACTTTAAACTTCGGGTATTCCTTTTTTGGTGCATACATCTTTTCAATATCATGGGCTATACCACTCATTTTAGAACCCTCCTTTTTTTCAAAAGGGAAGTTAATTATACCATATCCACCGCTGACTTAATGAGCATTTTGGTGTAGGAGTGCTTCGGACTATCAAATATTTTAAACACATCACCTTCTTCTAAGATTTCACCGTCTTTAAGAACTATAACCCTGTCCGCACATTCCGCCACCACTCCGAAATCATGGGTTACGAGTATAACGGAAGTTCCGTCTTCTTTCATTTGTCTGAAAAGTGAAAGGATACGCTTCTGTACAGAAACATCAAGGGCGGTTGTAGGTTCGTCCGCAAGAACTATCTTAGGATTGCACATTATTGCATTGGCTATACAAACTCTCTGTTTTAATCCCCCTGATAAATGATGAGGGTACGCATAGTATCTTTTCTCAGCTAAAGGTATGCCTGCCTTATTCATTTTATCTATAACATAATCCTTCACATTCCTAAGGGTCTGATGAGCTACCGCGGTTTCTGAAAGTTGGCTTCCCACCGTAAAAAGGGGATCAAGATAGGCTGAGGGTTCTTGGAATACTATGCCTATCTTTGAAGATCTTATGTTCCTCATATCTTTTTCGGAAAGGTTAATAAGATTTTTTCCCTCAAAGATTATTTCACCCGATACCTTTGCATCCTTAGGCAGAATTTGAAGGATTGAGTAAAGGATGGAAGATTTTCCGGAACCCGATTCCCCAACTATACAAAGTATCTCCCTTTCCTGAAGGGAAAAGCTTATATCTTTGAGTGTGTGTTTATCTCCGTACCATAAATTAAGATTTTTAACCTCAAGAAGTGCCATTTAGTCTTTTTTCAAGCTTTTCTTTTAATATATCGTAAACATCCATAAGGTTCTTTGAGATGACCTTTACCTCGCCGAATACGGGCATAAAGTTTGTATCACCGAACCAGCGGGGTACTATATGTAGGTGGACATGGGTTTCAAGACCCGCACCCGCAGCCTTTCCTATATTAAATCCTATGTTGAATCCGTGAGGATTAAAGGCTTCTTCTATTATGTCAAGGCTTAACTTCACCTGACCATGCATCTCCTTTATAGTTTCACCATCAATAAGTCTGTAATCTCCGAGATGTGAAGCGGGACATACCATAAGATGGCCCGTATTGTAGGGATATTTATTCAAAATAATGAATGCCTTTTCTGTTTTGTACAGCACAAGGTAATCCCTCAACTTCTCATCGGGCTGTTTATAAGCTTCACATAAAAAACACTCATTTGATTTACCTATGTTTTCAATGTATTCACTTCTCCACGGTGCCCAAAGTATCCTCATTTTAACTCCTTCTACAAAGCCTTTTCAGGACCTCAACAATATCTTCCCGCGATGGAATGTTTATATGTCTGTCCACTTCCATTGTTTCCCTGAAATATACAATTGCGGGAAATTTATCTATGCCAAAGTCTTCGGGCGTAGTATTTTTTGATGCATCCATATAGTAAAAATTTACACAATCACCGTATTCCTTTTCCAGTTCCTCAAGCATTGAAACCAGCTCCTTGTGACCCGGGGCTTCTTCCTTGGATATAAGAATAAGCGAGGGAATTTCCGAATTTATGGCTTCTTTATAAAAATTTTCATCCCCTATTTCTCTCATTCCTTTCCCATTATAACCCAAAACTTTACACCCATTCCCGCCCAAGGTGTTATAATTTATAATCACTCTTACCAAGGAGGTTGCGAAATGCCCAACACGAGACAGGCGGCAAAGCGTATGAGAAGGGATGCAAAAAGGAGATTGAGGAACAGGTATCATCTATCAAGGATGAGAACTTATATAAGAAAATTCAGGAGGATGGTTGAAAGCGGAAACCTGGAAGAGGCAAAGAAATTTCTCCCTGAAGTTGTAAGCATAATTCAACATACTGCATCAAAGGGTGTTATTCACAAGAGGGAAGCGGCTAGAAGGGTTTCAAGGGTTACCACACTCCTTAATAACGCCCTTAAAGCCCAAGAATCTCAAGGATCTTCATAACCTCACCCCTGAGGTCTTTTCTATTTATCAGGCTCCTTCCCATAACTATTATGTCCGCTCCCTTACTTTTTGCCTCTTCAATACTTACAGTCCTTTTCTGATCCTCTCCAGCTACTTCACCGTAGCTTATACCGGGCACAACGGCTATAAACGGTTTTTTAATATTCTCCTTTAAGTATTTGACTTCCCTTCCTGAACACACAATGCCGTCAAGTCCAAGGGATATACCTGCATCGGCAAGTTTAAGTACATACTCTTTCAGGTCATAGGC
>WFWF01000043.1 GCA_015491275.1 Aquificales bacterium
CTTGATATACAAACTTATGAAGGACGAAGAGGAAATAGCTTCCTCAGGTTGATTCTATCTACAATCTCATATACAACGGGTATGACATAAAGGCTGAGGGGCAAGGCGGACATTATTCCGCCTATAACAGCTATAGCCATGGGTTTTCTCAATTCGCTCCCTTCAAATAAACCCAAGGCTACTGGAAGAAGAGCAAATACTATGGTTATGGTCGTCATAAGTATGGGTCTTAACCTCTCCTTCCTCGCCTGCATTATGGCATCTCTCATATCCATACCCTCTTTTCTCAGCTGAATAATTCTTTCTATAAACAAGACAGCATCCCTCGCCACTATACCCATGAGCAGTATAATACCGAAATAAGAAGGTACACTGAGTGATGTACCCGTAATCAGCAACAGACCAAAAACACCGGAGATGGCAAGGGGTAATGTTAACATAACCGTAAAAGGATGAAGTAAGCTTTCAAACAAAGAAGCAAGGATCATGTACATACCGACAATTGCAATAATGAGGGCTTGAGCAAGACCCTTAAAGGCTTCCCTGAACTCCTTTGCAACACCCGCCACTTCATAGGTGTAACCCTCAGGTAGTACCTTATTCAGCAGATCTTCAATCTCCGCTGTTGCTTCCCCCTGACTTTTTCCATAAAGATTTGCAAACAAGCTGAAAGAATATTGTCTGTCATATCTGTTAATAACATTGTACCCGGGCTTTAATTCATAAGTAATAAGGGAAGCCAAAGGAACAATATCTCCTTTCTGCGTTCTGACATAAACCTTTTTAAGATTCTCAAAGTTATTAAGAAAATCCTCATCAGCCTTTATATACACATCGTAACTTTCCGATCCCACCTCATAGGTACCTATCTTCATCTTTCCGAAGAGGGCATTCAGGGTGAAAGCTATATCCTCAACGGTAACACCTATTTCCCCCGCCTTAGCCCTGTCTATATATATCCTTACCTCCGGCTTGTTTATCTTCAGATTTGTATCAACATCCACATACCCGCCCATCTTTTTCAGTTTTTCCGTTACCACATTTGCAATCTCTTCCAATTTTTCAAGGGATGGACCCTTTATAACATATTGGATATCAACCATCCTTCCAGCTCCGCCTCCCACTATGGAAGGAACTTCAACCGTCGCCCTAAAATCTTTTATCTCCCTTATTTTTTCCCTCACCATCTGCATTACTTCCTTTTGATGAGGTCTCTTTCTCCTATCTATGAGGGTAACAAAAGCCATACCGCCGTTAACATCAGCCCTTCCGAAAATCCCCTCACCGAAGGCTATGGAGTACTGCTTGATATAAGGATTACTTCCGAGTATCTCCTCAAGCTTCCTTACTTTACTATCAGTAAATTCAAGGGAAGAACCCGAAGGTGTCTCAAACCTTATAACAAATCTTCCTTCATCGGTCATAGGATGAAACTCCTTTTCGGTAGCTTTTAACATCAAATAACCGCCAACTATACTGAGGATAGATAAGGCTATAACCACCGATTTATGATTTAACGCCCATTTCAAGCTCACATCAAAAGCATCCTCAAATCGTCTGTATATTTTCATAAATGGATTTTCTTTTTCTGATTTTTTCACAAGTCTTGCTGAAAGCATAGGTGTGAAGGATATGGCAACAATAAAGGAGATAGCTATTGCTGTTATAAGGGTCACCCCGAAAGCGTTAAAGAATTTTCCTATAACACCTTTAAGGAATATTATGGGCAGGAATATTACTACTATAGAAGCAGTAGAAGCGAGAAGGGCAAAAACAACTATCCTTGTGCCTTTTTCCGCAGCTTCCTTTCCCTCCAATCCCTCTTCCGTTCTTCTGTATATACTTTCAAGAACAACTATGGCATCGTCAATAACTATACCCACAGCTACAGCAAGGGCAATAAGGGTTATCATGTTAAGGGAATATCCGAGATTCCCTATTATAAACATGGTCCCGAGTATAGAAACGGGTATCGCCATTGCGGGTATTAGGGACATCCTCAGATTTCCGAGGAAAAGGAATACAGCAACGGATGTTAGTAAACTTCCCAATACTATCTCTACAAGGGCATCATCAACACTCCTTTTTATAAAAACAGAGGAATCATAATTAACATCTATACGCATACCGGGGGGCAATTTGCTGTTCAGCTCCTTTATCTTTTCTTTAATAAGGCTTGCGGTCCTTACTGTGTTTGACTTAACCTGCTTATAAACAACAAGAACAACCGATCTTTCACCTTTAAACCTTGTAACACTTCTCCTTTCATCATAGGTGAACTCCGCCCTGCCTATATCCTTTATCTTTACACCGTTTCTTATAACAAACTCATTAACCTCCTCTGGTGATCTTGCTTTCCCGTAAACCCTTAGGATATATTCCCTGTTCCCGCTGTATATCCTCCCCGAGGGCATTTCAATATGATTAGCCTTAAAGGAGTTAACCACATCCTTAACCGTAAGGCCCCTTGAATAAAGCCTGTCTGGATCAATCCTTATCCATAAAACCTTATCCCTGTATCCACCAAGGTGTACCTCTCCAACACCCTTTATTCTTTCAAATTCCTTTTTTATAACATGTTCAGCATAATATGCCATCGTTTCATAATCCTTGCCCCCATGAAGGATTGCAACAAGGATGGGGGAAAGGGAAGTACTCACCTTACTGACAGAAGGAAGTTCAGCACCAGGGGGCAATTTCCCCGTTGCCCTCCTTACCGCATCCCTCACTTCCTGAACACCTTTATCAATGTCTTTATCAAGATTGAACATAACTATTATCCTTGACATGCCCGTAAAACTCTGGGAAATTATTGAGTCCACACCGCTTATAGTTGCAAGTTCTTCCTCAATAACTCTTGTAACATTTGCGTCAACCACATAAGGGTTAGCGCCCGGAAAGGGTGTTCCCACAGCCACCATAGGGAAGTCCACATCGGGAAATCTATCTATGGGAATCCTGAAGTAGGAAGCCACACCGAGAATTATAAAAGCAACCATAAACATCCAAGTGGTGATTGGCCTGTGGATAAAAAATCTGTACATGATGTTCAATATTATAATGTATGACTGGTCAGTCAGTGTGTTATAATCATTTCATGTTCAAGTTGATCCTTAATTTAGCAGTATTATTGACATTTATTTACTCGTGTTCTCCCCAGAAGGAAACTAATCAGGCAAAACAATCGGTAGAAGAGGCTGTAGATGTCAAGGTAGCTAAATTAAAGGAAGAGGAAATAAAAATACTTTATGAGACAAATGCAACTTTGGAAGCGGATAAGGATGTGGTCCTGCTACCCAAATTGGGAGGCACGGTTGTTAAGATTTTTGTTAAGGAAGGAGAAAGGGTAAAAAAGGGTGATTTGCTTATAAAGATAGACGATGAAGAGATAAAAGCTTCCATCAATAAGGCAAAATCCGATCTTGAAGCGATAAAGGCAAACTATGAAAATACGAAGAAAATGTATGAAAGAAGAAAAGATCTTAAAAAGGAAGATATTATAAGTGAGGAAGAGTTATCAAAGCTTGAATCTTCACTAAAGGCTTATAAAGCCCAAATTGATAGTATAAAAGCAAATATAGAACTGTTAAAACTAAGGCTTTCATACACGGAAATAAAAGCTCCATTCAGCGGTGAGATTGCGGAAATATTCATAGACGAAGGAGAAAATGTATCCCCCCAGCATAAACTATTGAGACTTATCAGTACGAATAGATTGTACGGAGTCTTCAGAATTCCCCAACGATACATAACCAATATATCAAAAGGTAAAGAGATACCAATTGAAATAGAAGGTGTAGGTGAGTTGAAGGGTAAAATCATTTACATTTCACCAGTTGCGGATAGGGACAAGATGATAAAAGTTAAAGCCGAAATAATAAAGGGTAAAAAAAATGTAAAACCCGGTATGTTCGGCATAGCCAAAATATCTGTCGGGAAAGAAAAGGTTTTCAGGGTGCCCGAACATGCGGTTCAGTTCTCGGGGAATACAAGTTTCGTATGGGTGTACGATGGAGGATCTGTGAGGAGGAAGGTTGTGACCGTAGTAACCAAGGAGGATAATCAGCTTTTAATAAAAGGGAATATAAAAGAAGGTAATTTGGTAGTTACGGACAACAGCAGTAAGCTGAAAGAAGGTATAAAGGTGAGGATTAAATGAAATGGTTATATATTACCATTCTTATTCTTAACTTTTCATGGGGAATAACATTGGAAGAGGCGGTCAACATTTCCCTTAGAAATAATATTGAAGTAGTTTCTTCTGAACTTGACCTGAAAAAACTTGAACAGGAAATAAAGGAAGCCAAAGCGGGTATTTATCCTGTTGTGAGTCTGTCAGCATCGTATTTAAAATGGGATCCGGATTTTATCTCCGCCTTTATCCCCGAAGAACAGAAGGAATATGGCATATCCATCCAGCAAACTCTTTTTAATAAGGTTGTATTTGAAGCTATAAAGATAGCAAAGGAGGGTGTTAAACTTCAGGAGGAGATAATAAAAGATGTAAAAGCTGAAGTGGCAAATCAGACAAGAAAGATGTACTACGGGCTACTTTATAAAAAGGAGATAATAAATCTTAGGGAGGAAACACTTAAATATTGGAAGGAAAAGGAAAAACAGGTAGAAATTCTGTATAAAAGAGGTATAGTTTCCGAAATTGATTTATTGAGAACACACTCCCAAAGAAAGATGGCAGAATATGAGTATAAAAAGGCTATAAATGATTTTGAAAATGCAAAAAGGGAATTTTCCGCTTTTATTGGAAAAGATATAGAAGATGTGGAGGGTAAGCT
>WFWF01000044.1 GCA_015491275.1 Aquificales bacterium
ACCTGTCCGTCATCACCCTGTTCTGCGGATGTCCCGGTTACGGTTATGTAAACGCTACCGTTGTCATAATTATCCGCGGTGTTTATAAATACTTCCACCTCCTTATCCGTAAGGGAACTTGCAAACTCTACAACCTTTTTCCTTATCTCTTCTTTCTTTGCCTTATAGTCCTCAAGATCTTTTATATAACGGGAAACAAAGGCAAGGGCTATGGTTAGTCTTATTTTATCCCTTATCCTGACACCCATAACCTTAATATCTTCCCCCACCTCGGGATGCTTTATCTTCATATCTTCAGAATTCAGAAACCTTTCCGTATTTAAAACTATACTTTCAAGATCATTAAGAGGTGCAAAACCTACTCCAAAAGAAGTGTCATTGGCGAGGGGGATCTCCCCAGATTTTTGAAATCGTTCGAACAATTCAACAAGATCCCTACTACCTGGTTTTATACGCGTATTTATAACCACATGTTTGGAAGGATCTATATTCCTCAGATTCTCGGAAAGCCATCGCTGAATGGTCTCTATTGCAAGCTCCTCAACGGGTAACCTTTTATCACCCCTCTCCTTTATAGCCCTTCCCACAATATATATTTCTATAGGAGATATAACCCTGCCTCCACCGAATACGGGTTCTGCTATACCACCCACGAGAAGGGCTTTATCAACATTGTGATGCATTATTGCCCCGAACTCATCTATATACATCTTTGAGAGGGCAACCGATAGCTCCTCTGCCACGGAGTCACAGATAGTATCCGGATGCCCTATACCTTTCCTTTCCACAATCTCAGCGTATTGTGTACACACCCTTTCAAATTCAAGGGAAGATACAATTATGTTTGCCATTCAACAACCTCCTTGCTCAAAAAGTTTTTTACCTTCACTTGTAAGCCCCTCTGTTTCTTCGGGTGTGGGAGCCTCCGCATAGATCCTTATGAGGGGCTCGGTGCCCGAAGCCCTGAACAAAATCCAGCTGTCGTCGGGGAATATAAGTTTCAAGCCGTCAATCGTTAGTATCTTTGATACCTTATATCTTCCGAGGGAATCGGGAGGATTCTCCACCATGCTTTTGAGCTTCTCTTTCGCCTTGCTATCCGCATGCATATCAACCCTCTTATAATATGCACTGCCGTATTCAGCCATTATCTCATTTATTAGTTCCGAGAGAGGTTTTTCTGCAAGTAGCATATACTCAAGAATGTAGAGAGCGGAGAGTAAGCCGTCTCTCTCCGGCAGAAAATCGGGAAATCCGTAACCTCCGCTTTCTTCACCTCCGAATATAACCTTTTCCTTAAGAATTACCTCATTTATATTCTTAAATCCCACGGGTACCTCTCTAAGCTCTATACCTTCCTTACCGCATATCCTGTCAGCCAAATAGGTTGTTGATACGGTTTTTACAACACAGCCTTCTCTGAGTCCTTTGTTTCTTATAAGGTGAAGGAGTAAAAGCACATAAACCATTTGACTGTTTACAAAATTTCCCTTTTCGTCAACAAAGGCTACTCTGTCTCCGTCTCCGTCATTGGCGATACCCACTTGTGCCCCTACAGCCCTTACCTTTTCCTTCAAAATGCCAAGGTACTTCTCTATGGGTTCGGGTGGGTGACCTCCGAAGAGGGGATCCCTCCAGTTCCTTATATCAAACACCTCAATTCTAGTATCCTTCAAAACATCCCTAAGCAAGCCTGCAGAGGTCCCGTACATGGCATCGTGCACGACAACCATTTCCCTTTCCCTGAAAAGCTCTAAATTCAAATATTCTCTTACTTTGCTTATATACTCCTGCCTTATTTCAACCCACTCTTCCTTATAATCCCCCACAGGCTCAACTTCTATATTTGACAGTTCCTTTTCAACAAGACCTACGAAGGAAGGAGTGGCTGATCCCCCAAAACCTTCCTTGATCTTGTATCCGTTATATTGGGGAGGGTTATGAGATGCGGTTATCATAACACCACTATCAAATCCCATGTACTTAACGGAAAAGGAAAGTTGAGGAGTCGTAACCGGTGTTTTAGTAAGAAATGCGTCAAACCCTTCGGATTTAAAAACATTAAATACTCTCTTTGCAAACTCTTCCGAAAGAAAACGATGATCGTAACCTATTATTACTTTGCTTGCTTCAATCCTTCCGAGAACTTTCGCATGTGCCTTTGATACCTTTGTTACATTTGAAAAAGTAAAGGCATCGCCTATTACAGCCCTCCATCCGTCCGTCCCGAATTTAATCATGCTTCCTTCCTCCATGCCTCCACCATTTCCTTATCTATATCTACAAGAACAACTCTCTCCAAATTGGCAGGTTTAAAGTTCCTTATTTCGTCCACCATAACCTTTGCGGCTACTTCTTTATTTACCCCGCCCACACCCGTACCCATACCCGGGAAGGCAACCGACTTAAAACCTTCCTTGTCCGCAAGTTCAAGTGCAGCCCTTACGGAAAGTCTCACCTTCTCCGCATTGGTTCTCATAGCGGGTTGTTCCATGGTGGGCGAATGTATAACACCTTTAAAGGGCAACTTTCCTGCGGTAGTGAGAACAGCCTTGCCCACGGGAATGGGTGATTTCATCATTGCTTCCTTCTCTATCTCCTCACCCCCTTGTCTTCTTATAACTCCTGCAACACCTCCACCCATTATACCCAGACTGTTTGCAGGATTTACTATAACATCCGCATCCACCTCAAGAATGCTTCCTTCCTTTACCTCTATCCTCATGGTATGATCAATTATACCAATGCTTGCCAAAAGGATAATACCCTGTCTTGATGTTGATAAAGGTAGGGTTGTAAAGGGTGTTAAATTTCTGAATTTAAGAGATGCAGGTGATCCGGTGGAAGTTGCCTTAGAGTATGAAATACAACTTGCGGATGAACTTGTTTTCCTTGACATAACCGCTTCCGCGGAAGGCAGAAGTATTATGATAGATGTGGTCAAGAGGGTGGCGGAGAATGTATTTATGCCCTTTACTGTGGGAGGAGGTGTGAGGAATATAGAAGATATAAGAAGACTCCTGGAAGCGGGAGCGGACAAGGTATCTATTAATACATCCGCTGTTAAGAATCCCGGGCTTATAACGGAAGGTGCAAAGATGTTCGGCAGTCAGTGTATAGTAGTTGCTATAGACGCAAAGAGAAAGGGAAGCAGTTGGGAAGTATATATAAACGGAGGCAGAACTCCTACGGGTATTGATGCCGTAGAGTGGTCCAGAAGGGTTGAAGAGCTGGGAGCGGGTGAGATACTCCTTACCTCCATGGACAGAGACGGAACTAAGAAGGGTTACGACATAGAGCTGACAAGAAAGATCGCGGAAAGCGTTAATATACCCGTTATAGCTTCAGGAGGTGCGGGTAAAAAAGAACACTTTTTAGAAGTATTTAAGGAAGGCAAAGCGGATGCGGGGCTTGCTGCTTCTTTGTTTCATTTCAGAGAATTAAGCATAATGGAGCTTAAAACCTATCTTCAATCCGAAGGGGTTCCGGTGCGGCTTTTAACATAGCTCCTTTCTATTAGGCAGGCATATTGACTACCGAAGATATATTTGGCTATATTTTCCGCCCTCTTTTTTGCAACGAGCTTATTTCTCTTAGGATCGGTAGTTTTACCGTCAGCTAATCCCACTATTTTTACCCTTGCCTGAAGGCCCAATCTTTCCAAGCCTTCTACCACTTGCCTTATGTTTTCAATATTGGGAGAGTTTGTCTTTGCAGAGGCATAGCCGAAGAGAAAAGAATACTTTGCCACAAGCACAGCCGTTTCCTTTTCCTCTATAAACCTCTTTATACCATCCTCATTAGTCACTATAACTTTGGAAGGTTCTTCCTCTCCTTTAATTACATAACTTAAAATAAGCTCCTCGCCGGGATTTATGTCAGGCAACCTTATTAAGATCCTATCCCTATTTATCTCGGTGGGCACAAGTACGAGTTGCTCAGATATATAGGGAGAGTAAGATATCACTCTTCTCGCCACTATATCTTCCATAAACAGGGCTTCCTTTTCTTTCTCATGAACCAGGATCAGAGAATCCTGATTTTTGCCCGTATTATTTACAATAGAGATAATATACCTTCTTGCACCGTCCTCAAGCTCCACCACATTCACCCTTGTCGGAAGAAGACTTTTATAATGCGAACCGCTCTTTATTTTCATAGGCACCGTTATATAAACATCCGCACGCCTATATATATTCCCTTCCTTGCTGGTCGTCTTTGCATCCATGTTAAGCTCAACATTATTAAATTCACAAAGGGCAAATGCGGGAATAAAGGCTCCCCACAGGAGTTTCTTTATAATTAGCTTTCTCATATCACTCCTCCCGCATAGGTATAAATTCCTCCGCTAATATTTTAAGCCTTCCTTCCTCCTTTGCAATATACAACCTCTTTATACCTTTATCACTGTAATTATTAGATCGGTAGGTTTGCAAAAATTCTGCAACATAATATAAAGGTTCTTTAGAACCGTGCTTACTAAAAGCAAGAATTGTAATATTTTCTATGTCCACATCTATGTATTTTTTCCCGAGCACCGTTCTTCTTTTGTATCTTTTCCAGCCGTTTATATCTCCTCCCTTCCATCTAAATCTTTTTGAATAAAAAGAGATGTATTTATTAAAATCCTTTTCTTCCCACGCCCTTCTCCAGCTCTCTATCATGTCACCCACCCTATCAACGCTTAGACCAGTCGGTACAACCTTATATATCGCTATGGGAGTATTTCCGAGATTTATATATCTTTCTATTACTTTAAGATCCCTATTGTCCGCCACTACACATCCCCTTGTGCTGAAAGGAATATTATTACGATTATCCGTATCCGATCCGTGTAACCATATACCGCTACCCGTTTTACCGAGGAGTCTATCATAAGGGTTGGGATAGTTAAGGGCAACCGCTAAATTACCATACAGCGGAGGCAGTTTGCTAACATCAATATATTCCGTAAAGAAATATATACCTTCGGGTGTTCTCTTATCCCCTTCCCTCCTTTTATCTTCCCACGCCTGACCAGTTGTTACCGGAAACATACCCACCAGCTTTTTCCCCTTATATACAAACATATACTGGCTCATCTTTTCTACTAAAAAAACATACTTATTAGGAGCGTTATCAATGATCACGGGAGGTGTTTTGGCAAATCTTACTTTAAGTATATTCTTTATTTTTTCCCTGAATTTCTCCGCGTCACCCGTTTTTCTTATAAGCTCGTTGAGTCTGTAATAGGAAGGATTGTAATCGTACTTAATATAGATTGAATCTATATAGTGCTTTATTGCTTCCTCCAAATTACCCCTTTTTTCCTCCATCAATCCCTTTACATACCTTTTGAGATAAGCAGGTACATCCTTTTTACCAACAAGCTCATCAGCAAAGGCTTTAAAAATAAGCAGGGCTTCTTCCCTATCTTCACCCTCAAGAACTGATTCTATAATAGGTTCTATCTTTCCCTTTTCCAGATATTTATGAATAGTTGGGGTTGCCAGCGATAGTCCTATAAACAAGAGGATAAAAAGAGATCTCATCAAAATTTTATTATTATATAAAACATGAGTTTCTTGGTATTCGTAAGCATGACGCCCCTGGGCAAGGGTGAAAGTGTAAGTGAGTATGTAAGCAGGGTGGTTGATATAGTGGACAAGTCAGGTCTTGAATACAGGCTGACACCCATGGGCACCATCATAGAGGGAGAAGATTGGGATGAAGTAATTAATGTTCTAAAGCAAGGATTTGAAGCAATGGCGAAGGATTGTAACCGTATAAGTATAACCATGAAGATAGATTACAGAAGAGGCAAAAAAGGAAGACTTCAGCAGAAAATAAAATCAGTTGAAGAAAAGATAGGTAGAGAAGTGAAAAAGTGATTCAGAATAGATAAAGTTTAAAGACAAACATGAATATTTCCTTAAAAATTATTATTAAAGCAGATGCATAGTAAATATGGGTATGGTAACGCAATGTCCTGAGAGCAATGAAAAATCCCAATAATGTAAGGGGTAAAGAGGTAAATATATTTACAAGATTGTATATCCTCTCTTTTGATATACGCAATTCCCTCTTCTTTGGACTTACCATCTTTATAGTGTCAAGGGTATAATTATCAAAAAAGGTAATAAAGTACTTCCCTTCCATTTTAACGATCAAAGAACCACCTTTAAATCTGAATCTACCTTTACCCTCATAAGCCGCTTCCCTTGCTATAACGGTGAAATCCTCGTATTTAAAAAACACATCATTCAATCTTCTTCCTTCTTTTTTCCCCACATATATGACAAACCCGCCCATGTTATAAAATGTCTTCTCGGGCAAGGTCTTCATAACCTTCTCCTGATGATGTATAAGCAAAATATTTCTTGCAAAATTAAGATCCTCCTCATGGAGAAGGAAGGCGGAGATAACACCGACTATAAACACGCTGATTGTACCCATAAGAATATAAACGAGTATTTTTTTAGACTCTATACCGAAGGAGTACATTATATGAAGAAGCTTTTTCTCTTTGAGGGTAAAAACATTGTAGATGGTGGATACCACCATACCGTCAGGAAGGAAGTATATAAAATAAAAAGCAATCCAAATTGATAAAAAAGTGAGTGTATGAAGTGGGGACAATCCCGTCAAAACAAAGCCTATTCTGAACAGTTGAATTGCAATAAAGAATAAGGACAGGTAAAGTGATGTAAGATATGTTACTTTTATAAACCTCTTTACAATGTATGACCTTAGCATTAAGAATATAAATATATTAAACCGGAAGGGGGTTAAGGAATTGAAAAACTTGAAAGTATTTATATCGGTTATTATCCTTTGCATGTCGTGTTCAACGGTAATAAACAAGAACTTCAGGCAGCTTGATAAGGGGAAAACCTATACAGTATTACCTTTCAAAAACTACACAGAAACACCCATGGCGGGTCATAGGGTGGCATCGGTAATAGAGGCGGTTCTTGCAAGTAAGGGGTATGTTATAGTAAAGGCAAAGGAAGGTAATAAAATACATCCCAAGGCTGACTACATAATAAGCGGTACGGTTAACGAATACGGGTACAAGGCAGGCTTGGAAGGAAAACCCGTTATAAGTATATCCCTTTATATATATGACACAGAAAGTAATAAGCTTGTGTACAGCGGTAGCATTTCGGCAACAGGATGGTCCTATGAATCGGTAAGCACCCTGCTTCAAAGGGTCGTGGATGAAGTGATAAGGTGAAGGCGGGTATAAGAAAAAGCATACTTTTTGTGCTTGATATATTGGCGGTTTTTTCACTCCTATATCTTGTAGGACACATTTTTAGCAGGGAAAATCCTCTCTTTGTTAATATGTATGCCTCACCTTACATATTTACACAGCTTCTCCTTTCCCTGTTTCACAGTTTCAAAGGAGGACTTATATTCCTTACACTACATACGGTTGCATCCTTCCTCACCCAAATAAAACCGAACACGGAATTCTTGCTGTGGAACACCCTACTAACGCTTACCGCATGTGAATTCAGCTATCTCTGGAGAAGAAAAAATCAGGAAAAAGAGAAGGAAATAGCGTCCCTCAAGATGATGGTGGATAAATTAAGGTCGGATCTGCATTTCTTAAAAATTTCCCATGACCAACTTGAAATAGATTTCCTTATCAATCCCAGAAATATAAGAAGTATCCTTACGGATATAAGAAAAGATTTACCCAAAGAAGGAAATGAAAAGAGGATAGCCAAACTGCTAATTAATATACTGAATAAATATTTTCAAATAACGGATGTTTGTCTTCTGAGTTATAAGGAAGGAAAATATGAGATTATAGAGGGTGAAGGGAAAGGTATCAACTTCAATGATCCACTGCTAAAAAGGGCGGTCCGTGAGGTTGAATCCGCCTTTTTAACTCCGAAGGATGTAAAGGAAGATATAAAATCTGGAAAGAATATAAGTTGTTTGGCAGTATTTGTTTATAAATATGAAAATTGTCTGTATGTACTTACTGTTAAAGAAATGCCCTTTGAAAATATGAATGAGGAGGTGCTCAGGGAAATAAATATACTTTTCAATTATCTCCTTGAAGACATTGTATATTCAAAAAAGCTGAGAGATCTTATAAATAATAACGATAAGCCTTGCTCCTTTGAGTTTTTGAAAGAGCTGTTTAAAGCACGGGAACTAAAAAGAAAGCTGGGTATAGACAGTTTCATTCTTATATTTGACATAGCGGAAGGTAATATATACCGACAGTCATTAGCAAAAAACTTAAGACTAACAGACTTAATATGCATAAGGGAAGAAGAAGGGAAGGTGTTCATTCTTTGCCCACTAACTTCTCTCCACGGGGCGGAGTCCGTAGCAAGGAGGCTTGAAGATAACCTTGAAACCTTGAAACTGATAGGGATAAAAGGTTTAGAAGATGATAAAATACTTGAAAATTTTCAATTGAAAACAGGCAAGGACAAGGCTAAATTATAAAAAGCGGGATAATTCAAAAAGCTTATTATAAGGGAAATTTATAAAAATTAAAGCCGTGAAGGGGGCAAAGTTGAAGGTTTTAAGATTTATTATATTTTTACCGATAATAGTCCTGAGCGGACCCGCGGGTCTGCTGCTTACCCTTATAGGTACACTTTCAAGGTATAAAAAATACCTGCAGGTAGAAAGAATAGGAATTGAAGAGTCTTATATACCGCGGGTGGAGGTAAAAAGGGGCGGAAGTATAAACGATGAAAATTTTGTAATAAGTATAATAAGAAGCGGGTATCCTAAAACGCTGAGGTCACTTAAACAGTTACATGTATCCGCAAGGGAGGAAGTAAGACTTCTTACCTTCTCCTTTTTTTCGGACATAGAGAAGGAGATATTCAAAAAAATAGATATTTTAAACAAAAAGCTTTCGCAAGCTAATGAGAGGGAAAAACCGAATATTCTCTATAAGCTCGCAAGTCTCAACTGGGAACTCGTCTTCTCTGGAATAGCGGAGAAAGAAATGAGGGAGTTTCATCTGAAAAAGGCTCTTGATTACTGTCTCAGCGCTCTTGAGATAAAAAGGGATTCCAAGATATCCTTCTTGGGAGGAAGGATATGTCTAGCTATGGGTGACACGGGAAGGGCTGAACACTTACTTAAAGAAGCCATTGAACTCGGTATGCCTTATGAGAAGGTAGCCTTATATCTCATGGAGGTTTACTTTCACAAAAGGAACTGGAAAAAGGTTATTGAAATAGGTGAATCGGTCAAGGATATCCCTGATGAAAAGGTCATTGCTATAACAAGGGTATGGGTATGAAAGCGGACGGGATTGATGTGCTTATAATAGCGGAAGGTACCTACCCCTACATAAGGGGAGGAGTGTCTTCCTGGATACATCAGCTCATTGAAAATATGGAAGATATGACTTTCGGCATACTCTTTTTGGGATCAAGAAGGGAAGATTATGAAGATATAAAGTATGAACTTCCGAGAAACATAAAGTTTTTCAAAGAGTTTTTCCTTTTCTCGGAAAACGGAAGAATAAACGAAGGAACGAAGAGGGGTAAGAAGGAGGTTTTTTATATAAGCTCCCTTCTTAAGGATACGGAAACCTTACCGGAAAAGTTATGGGATCACCGTTTCTATATCGGGGAACTAAGCATAGAAGACTTTCTGAGGGGAAGATACACATGGGACCTTTTTGAAGAGGTCTATTTAGAACAGTATGTAGATCTGCCCTTCGTTGAATTTTTTTGGGCGCTCAGAAACCTGCTCACTCCCCTATGGATGTCCGCAAAAGCTATTGAAGAACTCGGAAATCTTAAGGTGGGTGTTATCCACGCACCTTCAACAGGTTACGCGGGCTTCGTGGGAGGCATGCTTAAGAAAAAACTTAACGCTTCCT